>CBFDCX010000082.1:0-8023 GCA_965603415.1 uncultured bacterium | reverse complement strand
TTATCTGGTAGATGAATATATCCAGACGAGTGAACCTGTTTCTTCTAAATTAATATGCGAAAAATATGTTCAGTCAGCCAGCCCGGCAACTATCCGAATAGACCTTAACAAGCTGGAAAAAGAGAACATGATCTACCAGCCACATACTTCGGCGGGTAGAATTCCTACTATAAAAGGGTACCGGACATATGTTAATAAAATTACAAACCAGGTTGCTACTTCAAAGTATGATAAGATCGAATTACTACGCGAGATCCTGGTAAAATATTATAAAGATACCCCGCTGGCGTTGCACTATATTATGCAGCTCCTAGCACGAGAAACTGATCAATTGAGTTTTGTTGCTGAGCCTGAAATATCTTACGGACACCTGGAAAAACTCGATGTTTTCAAAATTTCAGAAAATAAACTTTTATTCGTAGTAAGCCTGGATTCCGGACTGGATAAAACTGTTATTTTAAAATGTGATCAGACTTTAACGGAACAGCAACTTCGAGCGTTAGTTAGATATATGAATGATGAACTTGTTGGTTTGCAGATTTATGACATCCAGAACAAGATCCTAGATGAAATCGCCGAAAAAATAACTGAGGAAAATACGATCCTGAAATTATTTATCCAGGAACTTCAGAATGCACTTTCGGAAATTAGTAATTATTTTATCCATTTCGATGGAAATATTTCTTTCCTGGAACAGCCGGAGTTTAATGAAAAAAGTTCCATCCTCACCTTTTTAGGATTCATTCAGCGGCAAGATCACCTGATAAACCTGATGCAAAAAAGCGAGAAAGAAAAGCAATGGCAGGTTTTGATGGGTGAAGATCTCGGTCAACCGGAATTAACCAGCTATTCTTTGATATTCGCTAAATATGAGATCTTTGGTATTCCCGGATATTTAGGTGTTCTTGGGCCTGTCCGAATGGATTACAATAAAAATATTCCCATCATCAGAGATATAGCTCAAACAATTACTGACACCACAAAAAAAGGAATGGTGGTACCAAAAAATGATAGATAACAAAAAAACCGTAAAGATGGAATCACCGGCAGGTGAAGAAAAACCTAAAAAAAAGAAGAAGCTGACTCTTCCCGAAAAATATGCACTTCTACAAAATGAATATAACGAAATGAAAGATAAATGGATGCGCAATGTGGCAGAATTTGATAACTTCCGTCGCAGGAATATTGCCGAGAAATCTGATTGGATAAAAAACGCTAACGAACGTCTGGTTTTGGAATTTTGTGATGTTCTTGATAACTTTGAGCGTGCCCTGCACCCGGAAATTGAAAAGAACAGGGAATCATTTGAAAAAGGTATAGAATTGATATTTCAGCAATTGGGTGGAGTCTTAAAAAAGGAAGGCGTAGAAAAGATAGAAGCATTGGGGAAAGATTTTGATCCGCAATTTCATGAAGCCCTTGCTCATATTCCATCAAAAGAGAAAGAAAATAAAATTGTGGCTGTTATCCAGAATGGTTACAGTATGAATAATAAAATTATCCGTCCGGCGCGGGTAGCCGTATCGAACGGTGAAAAACCAAAAGAAAAAAATAAAAAATAAAATGTCCGGTTCTTTTACGAATGTTTTTGTAACAATGCCGTGACAAGGAGGAAACATGGGTAAAATAATAGGAATCGATCTGGGCACAACAAATTCCTGTGTAAGTGTAATGGAAGGTGGCAAACCTGTTGTTATTCAGAATGCGGAAGGAGGTCGTACAACTCCCTCTGTAGTTGCTTTCACAAAAGACAAACAAAGGCTGGTTGGGCAGTTGGCAAAACGCCAGGCAGTGACCAATCCACGCAATACGATCTCTTCTATCAAAAGATTTATGGGACGTCAGCTTAACGAAGTTGCTAATGAAATAAAGAGTATAAATTACCAGATAAAAGGTGGTAAATTCGGAGAAGCTACTGTTCATGTGGATATCGAGAACAAGGATTTCACGCCTCAGGAAATTTCAGCTATGATCTTAAACAAAATGAAAGAGACCGCCGAAGCTCATCTTGGTCAAAAGGTAACAGAAGCTGTTATTACTGTACCGGCATATTTCAACGATGCTCAGCGTCAGGCTACAAAAGATGCAGGTAAAATTGCCGGTTTGGAAGTTAAGCGTATCATAAACGAACCTACTGCAGCAGCCCTGGCTTATGGAATGGAAAATAAAAAAGAAGAAAAAGTAGCTGTTTACGACCTGGGTGGCGGGACTTTTGATATTTCTATTCTGGAAGTAGCAGAAGGTGTGGTAGAAGTGCTCTCTACAAATGGTAATACACATCTGGGTGGAGATGATTTCGATAAAAAGATCATGGATTGGATTCTTGAAGAATTTAAAAAGCAAGAAGGTATCAACCTTTCTAGTGACCCAATGGCTATGCAGAGAGTTAAAGAAGCTGCTGAAAAAGCAAAGATAGAACTTTCCGGAACTCAAACAACTAATATCAACCTGCCGTTCATCACAGCAGATGCCGGTGGTCCGAAACACCTGAACCTTGATCTTACACTTTCTCAATTCAACAAAATGACAGGTGATCTTGTGGTACATTCTATAGATCCGTGTAAACTTGCACTTAAAGATGCTAAGCTAAAAGTAGAAGATATAGATGAAATACTGCTGGTAGGTGGCAGCACCCGGATTCCTGCTGTTGTGGAAGCCGTAGAAAAATTCTTTGGGAAAAAACCCAGCAAAGGCGTTAATCCCGATGAAGTAGTTGCAGTCGGTGCAGCAATCCAGGGTGGTATCCTGTCTGGGGATGAAGATCTGAAAGACATTCTGCTGCTCGACGTTACACCTCTTTCTCTTGGTATCGAAACTCTTGGTGGAGTTATGACCACTCTTATCGAAAGAAATACAACCATTCCAACCAAGAAAAGCCAGATATTTTCTACAGCAGCAGATAATCAACCGGCTGTTTCTATTGTTGTTCTACAAGGGGAACGTTCCATGGCTGCTGATAATAGAAGACTTGGTAACTTTGAATTGACCGGTATTCCTGCAGCACCGCGTGGTATGCCGCAAATCGAAGTAACCTTCGATATAGATGCAAACGGAATTCTACATGTTCATGCTCAGGATAAGGGAACTGGTAAAGAGCAATCAATCAAGATCGAAAGAACAGGAGCACTTAGTGAAGAAGAAATTGATAAAATGGTGAAAGATGCCGAAGCGCATGCCGATGAAGACAAGAATCAAAAAGACTCCATTCAAGCACGAAATGAGCTGGACACATTGATCTTCTCCACAGAAAAAAGCTTGAGTGAGCATGGTGATAAACTGAAACCGGAAGAGAAAAAAGATGTGGAAGATGCCATCAAAGAAGCTAAAGAAAAACTGGAAGAACTCGATAAAAAATCTGCCTCAAAAGAAGAATTTGAAGCCGTGCGCGATGAACTTGCCAAGAAAGCACAAAAGATCGGTGAGATAATTTATGCGGAAATGCAAAAACAACAGGCAGCTCAAGGCGGACCCGGTCCCGATATGAAAGATGCTGAATTCGATCCCGGTAAAATGGGTGGCGAAAAGGCGCAGGAACAACCTAAAGCAGATGAGCCGGTTGACGCCGATTTTGAAGTGGTGGACGAAGATAAGTAAGTTTATGAAATCTTGAAAAAGTTTATCCGGAAGAATTCTTTAAAATCGACTTTTTCAACGATTATTAGAAATATAGTTAGGTTATTGAAAGGGTTCAGCAAGAAAAAACTTGTGAACCCTTTCAAAGTTCTCGATTAAAGGAAACTAAATGGCAAAAAGAGATTACTATGAAATCCTGGAAATAGATAAAAACGCCTCAACAGCAGAAATTAAAAAAGCCTATCGCAGACTGGCGATGAAATTCCATCCTGATAAAAACCAAGACAACAAAGCAGCAGAAGAAAAATTCAAGGAAGCCTCAGAAGCTTACGAAGTTCTGAGCGATTCTAACAAAAAGCAAAAGTACGATCAATTCGGTCATGCCGGGTTGGAAGGTGCTTTCGGCGGGCATGGTTTTACCTGGGATAATTTTACACATGCCGGTGATTTTTCCGATATTTTTGGCAGTGGTGGTTTGGGCAGTATTTTTGAACATCTTTTCGGGGGTTCGTTCGGAATGGGTAGAAGTCCCCGCAGCAACAACCGCGGTGAAGATCTTCAGATATCACTTTCCCTTACCCTGGAAGAAATTGCCAGAGGTGTAGAAAAGAAAATCAAAATAAATGTAAAAGATACGTGTGATAGATGTAATGGTTCAGGTTCTGCTGATGGGAAAGTTCAAACATGTAGCCAATGCCATGGTTCCGGTCAGGTTAGGCAATTAACACGTTCTCTTTTTGGACAGATGCAAACAATAGTAACCTGCCCTTCCTGTAATGGAGAAGGAAAGATAATTAAAAATAAATGCCCAAAATGCAGTGGCGATGGCAGAATATCAAAAACCAAAACCATCAGCATCAACATTCCTGCAGGAGTTGCCGAAGGACAATACATTCGCCTGCGAGGACAGGGTAACTGCGGTAAACGCGGCGCACAAAGCGGAGACATTTTAGTTCTTATCCGAGAAAAAGAACACAAGATCTTCGAAAGAGATGGCAGCCATCTGATCTGTGATTATCCTATCAGCTTTTCACAGGCAGCGCTGGGCTCGGAATTACAAGTTCCCACTCTTACAGGAAATGTAAAAATGAAAGTTCCGGCAGGAACGCAGTCTGGTAAAGTATTCCGCCTTCGTTCTCAGGGACTTCCACATACAAACAGTTCTTATCATGGTGATCTCTACATAAAAATCCGAGTAATAACACCCGCCAGACTGAACGCAGAAGAAAAAGATCTTCTAAATAAACTCAGCCGGTTCGATTCCGATAAAAAGTTGAAACCGGAAAAAAGTTTTTTTGAAAAATTGAAAGGTTTCTTTGTTTAAGGTTACCATGGGATGGTAATTTCCTCTCTTTAGACAAAGAGGGATCAGGGGAGTTTGAATGCCTGGATTCTTTGTACCACAACTCAATATCGGTGATCTCAGCATTGTAATCAGCGGTGAAGAATTCCACCATATTGTTCATGTTTTCCGAAAGAAAGTAGACGAAGATATCCTGCTGACAAATGGAAAAGGAATTGTGTCAAAAGCAACTATCACTTCCATCCGAAAGAAAGAACTAACTGCCAACATCCTGGAAATCCGTGAGGAAAAAATATCTCAGCCTGAAATAGCCGTTGCCTTTCCACTACTTAAAAACAAACACGATTCCCTCATTGTAGAAAAACTTACTGAATTAGGAGTGAAAGAATTCTTTCCGCTTATCACAGAAAGAACCGTACGGCAACCATCTAAAAATACACTTGATAAATTTTCAAAAATTGCCGTTTCTGCTATTAAACAATGTGACAACGCATTTCTACCAAAAATTCATGAATTCTCTACTCTAAAAGCATTATTTGATAAATTACAAAAAAAGGAAAAACAACCACTGGTGGCGTTGGAAACAGGTGAACACCGTCTTTTAGGCAATGTTGTACAAGAATTCAATGAGAAGGAATTGTGTCTTGTTTTTGGTCCGGAAGGTGGATTCAGTCCTGCTGAAATTGATCTCCTGCATCAGGAAAATATACCTATCTTTACTCTGGGCAATCACATCCTGAGGACAGAAACAGCAGCCATTACAGCAGTTTCACAATTACTGGATTTCTATCTGAAACAAAACCCAAAATATTATTAAAATGAAAGAAATAATAAAAATAATCACCGATGCGATAGTGGGAACCCGCTTCTGGAATAAAACGTTCATTGTGGGCGGATATGTACGTGACCTGATAATGGAAAAAGAAAGCCCGGATCTGGACATTGTGGTTGCACTTGAAAACGGTGGAAATGAATTAGCTCAAATGCTATATGAAAAAGGTATCTCCACCAAACCCGTTGTCTTTGAAAGATTTGGCACTGCTATTATTGATATTGACGGACATCAAATAGAATTCGTAATGACCCGAAAGGAAGCATACCTTCCCCGTTCCCGCAAACCTGATGTTGTTTCGGGTAACCTGGAAGAAGATATTCAACGGCGGGATTTCACGATCAATTCGCTATCGATGAATATAAATACAGGTGATATCAGCGACCTTACCGGTAAAGGTCGAGAAGATATTGCTAATAAAATAATCCGTACTATTTCCGAACCTGAAGTCACCTTTAAAGAAGATCCGCTACGTATGCTGCGTGCAGTTCGTTTTGCTGTACAACTGAATTTTGAGATCGAAGCAAAAACGCAGGATGGCATTAAACAACAAGCTGATGAGTTAACGCATATTTCCTGGGAACGAAAACGTGACGAACTTATAAAAATCCTGCTTTCCGAGTATCCTTCTCATGGTATAGAAATGTTAAAACAATTTGGGCTGATGACACATTTGATTCCCGAATTAGAGACAATCTTCGAACTTCCCGGTGAATACTCTGATGATCTGAATATTTATTCGCATTCTCTTAAAGTTATGGAACAAGTTCGTCCTCATCTTGGTTTACGATTAGCCGGGCTTCTGCATAATATTGCAAAAAGTACAATTCCAAAAGAAACCGAAATTGATCTCTTTAATCTTGAAACTCGCGATGCTTTATTAATTAAGCAGATTTTAAAAAGACTAAAATTCTCCAATGACCTGATCGGGGAAGTAATTTTCCTGGTGGATAATTATACACGTTTAGATTCCATGGAAAATATGGAAATGCTTTCCAATACATTTGTGATGGGATTTATAAAGGAAATGAAAGGTAAACTGGATATTCTATTTGAATTCATTCAGGCAGATAAGATCAGCCATCTTCCCAAATATTGTAAGCCGGATTTCATTCCTGTGCTAAAAAAAAGAATAGACATGATAAGAAAACAATTCGAAGGAAGAACCATGCCCGTGAAGGGTGTGGATATTATGGAGCATTTTAATATCTCTGCTGGAGAAAAAGTTGGCGAACTTTTAAAAAAAGCAGAAAATATCTGGTGGGAACATCCTGAGTGGAATAAGGAATCGATCTTGCAAGAAATAAAATTATAGGAGGATATAATGGCTTGTAACAAGAAAGAAAGCAAGGTAACTAAAACAGTGCGTGATGGTGTGGTTAAAGCGATCCATACTGGTGAAGATATCGCTAAAACTGTAGGCATCATCACCAGAGAAATTATTAAAACCACTAAAGACGAGGACATGAATACAAAAGAAAAAGCACAAAAACTTGCCAAAGAAGCACTGGAAGGCGTTAAAGAGGGTTATAAAAAAGCCCAGCCGCCAACCGAAGAATTTGTAAAAAAAGCATCTAAATCCATTTTTGAAACATTTAAGGAATACGCCCCCAAAGTTGCTCACTTCTCAAAAGAGGTTTTCGATGGAATTCGTGACGGCGCTAAAGATGTAATTGATGAAAGCAAGAAAAAGGAAGAAGAAAAAAAGGAAAAATAAAATTCTGAAATTATCTCAAAATCTAAAAAACCTTGGAAAGGTTTCTTTCTATTTTTTTAATTTGTAACCCTTTTCAAGGTTCCATTTTTTTCATCAATTTTGTCAAAGGATTATCACCTCATTCTATCTCTTCTATTTCGATCTCTTCCATTTCGATATCTTCTCCGGGGAATGATGGTTTTTCCTTTTTTATTACTTGAGAAAAAGTAAATAATATTAACGAAATAAGAATAAATGAAAAAATTCTTTTTTTATTTTTATTTAAATTCTTTTTAATATTAAAAAAAAATATCGAAAAAATAAAAAATGTCCCTGTTATGGTATCGATAATAATCCAATAATCTTTTTCTAATTCTACTTTTGCTATTGGATTAAAAATTAAACATATTAATCCAAATATCCAAATCCATCCGATTTTTTTAATTTTTATTGCTTTATAAATCCCATAAATAGAAGCAACAAAAACTATAATCCTTAATAAATTATAGTAACTATATCCATGTCCACCAATAGCCCAAAATAATAAAAAAGCTACAATTATTCTAACAGAAAAAAAGATAAAATTTCTATCTTTAATAGATTTTATTATTTTTTTCAT
>CBFDCX010000081.1:0-8026 GCA_965603415.1 uncultured bacterium | reverse complement strand
ATTATCAATTTTGTAAAAATAATTTTTAAAATTACATTCCCTTAGAAAAAAACAGATCCAGAACCATAACTCCAAGTCCGGAGTAACTTTCCAAATCTCCGAAAATATCTTCAAATCCTTTTATAATGGCATTAATGTGATCTTTAGAAATTTTAACAAAAATGATCTTACTGAAAGGATTTTTCTCGCTGGTGAAATTAAAAAAGCCCATGAACAACGGAACCTTGGAAAGCAGGTTTTCCATCTGCTGGGTATCGATAATTGTAGATTCCTGAATGCCGTATTCAACGAAAACTTCAGTAACATCCTGCATTATCTGTTCATCTTTCACGATCAATATCATCAGCTTATCATGCCCTTTTCGGGAGATCGCTTTATCTTCAGAATCGGCATTACGCAGGAATTCCTCATACAGACCGATTTTAGTGGTAGTGCCAAGTATGTTCTCGATAACTCCGGGTTCCTTTAAAATGTGAGACACTGTTGCCAGTAATTTCAGGTGTTCAGTGCGATTACCAACCGGTCCGATGATCGTTATAAAGATGCGGGACTTTTTCTTATCTATAGAATCAAAATTAATACCTTTTTTACTTACGGCAATGGCAATTATGAACTTATTGAGTCCTTCAAGCTGGCAGTGGGGAATGGCAATACCTTTGCTGAAACCTGTGCTACCCATTTTTTCACGCTCATTTAATGCAGTAAAAATCTGTTCTTCTTCAATATTACGGAATTCACGGCTGCGTTTCATTAATTCTGCCAACTTATGTAGTGCATCTTTTTTATCGGTAGCTTTAAAAACAATTTCACAACATTCCAGTTTCACTACTTCCGAAATACTCATGATCATCTCCTTTTCAGGTTCTTCAAAATAGCAAATTTGGATAAAGGTGGTCCTATTATTTCATTAATAAATACAGACATTAACACAATATTTATCATTTTTCCTATTTCATTTTTAATTTGAGGAGAAGCATTCGCAATAAAGGGCGAACCCTGAATGAACAAAACCAGACCAATGGCTACTCCCGCTTGTGGCAGCAGGCTTAATCCCAAATAGTTCCTGATATTCTTCTGAACTTTAAGACCTGCACCAGCAATGTAAATTCCAAAATATTTACCAATACTGCGTAAAATAATGAACACACATCCTGCTAAAAGAATATTAGATTCCATAAATATATTCAAATTCATCTCTGTTCCGGCTATAGCAAAAAAGACTGCATAAAGAGGTGGAGTAAGTGGTTCCAATGAAAAAAGTATCCTGATATTCTTTTTATTTAAATTTATCATCATCATTCCCAACGCCATATTGGCAATTAATGGAGAAAGATTTAAACTTATAGAAATTGAAGTAGAAAGAAAAATAAAACCAAGAGATAATATCTTGATTTCATTCAGGTTGCGTTTTTTAAAGGTTGTAAAATGGATCGCTAAACCAAAAGCTGCTCCTATAAGTAATGAGATGATGATCTCTTTCATGGCATGTGTAAAGATGTGGGAAAGCTGGAGCTTGGTATCTCCCAGAACAGAAGTAGAAAAAGCAAATGCCAGAGAAAACAGGATGACTGTTCCTGCGTCATCCAGTGCAACTATTCCATAAAGATAATCAACAAATTTACCTTTTGCTTTCAGTTTCTCTACGATAACAACTGTAGCGGCAGGAGCAGTAGCAGCAGAGATGGCACCCAGCAAGAAGGAAACGTAATTCGAAAGTCCAAGCAGAAGCAGTCCTGCTGAAACCAGTATGAAAGTCAGCAGCATTTGTGCAAGAGTAAGAATGATGATCTTTTTACCATATAATTTCAATTTGTGAAAAGAGAACTCTCCACCGATTATCACGGCAATAAAGGAAAGCGTTACCTCGGAAAGTACATAGAGCATTTCCATGTTCTCATACCGTATCATTTTCAATCCGGATGTGCCAATTACCACTCCTGCTAGAATATAACCGGTTATAGTAGGTAATTTGATCTTCTCGGAAAACCGTCCCAGAAGATATCCTACCAGAAGCAGTAAACCTACACTAAAAATAATATGATGAGCAAAATAATAACGAATCAGTTCTAATATTTTTATCATTTTTCTTTCCTGCCTGGAAGATAAATCTGCTTTCTATTATAATGTCAAGTAGATAAAACATTTCAAAAAGAAATGAAAAAAACAGGCTAAAAAAGACATTATCTGAATTTGCCAAAAGCTTAAATTAATCTTGACATTTAAAGCTGATAAACGGGATTTAGTACTATGTGCGCCCGTGGCTCAATTGGATAGAGCACTTGACTACGGATCAGGGGGTTAGGGGTTCGAATCCTCTCGGGCGTGCCAATTTTTACAACGAACAAAAACGAACAATTGATTTTAAATATGTAAAAAAAATTGATGAGAACCCCTTCTTCCTACAGAAGTTTGAATCTGATATTTATCTCTCGTATCAAAGTCCCAGCTTTGATATGCATTTCATTTATTGAGGATTACCATGCAGGGGCTTGGTAACCAGAGTGCCAACTCATTATTATTACCTTGATTTAGTTATGGTATTTCCTAAAAACATATTGACTTAAATATTTACCTTCTTTTTTTGAAAAAAGTAGTAAAAGTAATAGAAGGCTCTAAAATGAAAAAAGAAGAATTAAAGAATATACCCGGTGTCGATAAATTGCTGAATTTACCGGGAATAAAAAAAGAAATTGAGATTAATGGTGAAGAACTGGTAAAATATGCTATTCGTCAAACACTGGAAAGCGAACGGATAAATATTCAGAATAACAAAAAATTTTCATCTCTTGAAAAGCTGGTTCTTGCTGTTCAATGCATTGTCCGTTCTATTACAGAAACATCTTTGAAACCAATGGTGAATGCCACAGGTATTATATTACATACAAATCTTGCCAGAGCTCCCCTTGGACAGAATGTACTAAAAGAACTGGAACCGATCGTTACCGGTTATTCGAACCTGGAGTTCAACCTTGAAAAAGGCAGACGTGGACAGAGGAATACGCATATCTCTCAATTGCTTAAATTTGTAACACAGGCAGAAAATGCAATTGTGGTGAATAATAATGCCGCCGCCGTGATGTTATGTTTAAAGATCTTTGCCGCCAGGAAGGAAGTGATTATTTCACGAAGTGAGCTGATCGAAATAGGCGGTTCTTTTCGTATTCCTGAAATAATGCGTGCCAGCGGAGTAAAAATGGTGGAAGTAGGAACCACGAACCGTACTCACATTGCCGACTATGAAAATGCGATCACATCCAGAACAAAGGTGATCCTGAAAGCTCATAAATCAAATTATTTTATTGGTGGATTCACAGAAGAAGTGGAGATAGAAGAACTTGTTAAACTGGCAAAAAAACACAACCTCTTGTTTATTTATGATATGGGTTCGGGTTTACTAAGAAAACCGGCAGGACTTCCCCTGGAAAATGAACCGGATGTACGAAGTTCTCTTCAAGCCGGAATCGATCTGGTCACATTCAGCGGAGATAAACTTCTTGGCGGACCCCAAGCTGGTATTATTACTGGCAGGAAAGAACTGATTTCCAAACTGGCAAAAACTCCCATGATGAGAACATTACGAGTGGGAAAACTTACAATTGCAGCCCTTGCTACTGTTTTGAGATATTATCTGAAAGACGAAGACCTTCTAACCAAAATACCCATTTTCATGATGTTGAACCGGGATGATTCAGAAAGATCAAGACTGGCAAATCTCCTGAAAAAAGAGCTGAATAATTTTGGTATAGAATGTAAAATCATCGACAGTCCTGCCAGAACGGGTGGAGGAACACTTCCTCAGCTTCAATTAAAAAGCAAAGCTGTGATGCTGGTTTCCGCTGATAAGAAATTTGCGAAAAGGATCTTTTCCAAACTTCTTAAACTTGATCGTCCCATTTTGGGAATCCTGCGTGAAGGCAACCTGTTGTTCGATATGCAGAGCATTTTTGAAAAAGATATCCCATATATCGCAAAAACGATAAATTCAATTATGAGAAAAAAATGAAAACAGAATAAGCAGTAAAATTGTTAATGTTATAATTTAAAAAAAAAGGAGTTTTTATGAAAGAGAGGTTAACTTGTTCTATTGTATTATTGTTTTTGAGTTTTAATTTATTCTGTGTTTCAAGCAGGAAACTATTGAAGCAGGAATTAGCAAGAAAAGAATATCAGGTAAAGGTTTTAAAAAAGAGTTGTGAAGAACACAAGTTGGAATCTACCCTCACAAAAAAAGCCGATCTGCTTTATAAAGAGTATCGGGAGCTTAAAGAGAAGAATAAAGAAAAGAAACTGCATAAAAATATAGATAAAGCATTCATCCTTTATAGGTTAGCTCTCAGTTTGTATGATCTGGAAAGAAGTAAGGAACAGCATGACAGGCAGGTTGAATCTCTCAGGATAACAAGGAAACAGCTTGAATATCTCAAAGATGATTTTAAGGAATTGAAATTGGAGCTTCAAAAATGAAAAAGAATATATATAAGCTAATATTTTTGTTAATATTTCTAACCTTCAATGTGTATTGTTGGTCGGAAGAATTCACAATGGGAAAACTTGATGAGTTTAAAGCAGAACTCACAAAAACTTATCAGGAATATCTGGAAGCTGGAATTGCCCGTGAAGTTGATCTCTACCCGATAGTACTCGCAAGGATTGAAATGGCGATAGAACTTTATTCCGATAAACTTTACATGAAGGAAGCCGAAGAAGAATTTGAAATGCTCCAGCTTTTAACAGAAGCTGCAAAGATTCAAATGGTAGCTGCAAAAAATTATGCGGTAAACCTGGAAGTGCAGAAAGAAGGTGAAGCAATCCTTCGAGAAATAAATGAGATGAGAGAAGAAATAAACAAGATTAAGCAGAGATTGGCAAAAGAAAAAGCGATCCGTATTCAAAAAGAACTTGCAGAAAAAAAAGCAGAAGCTGAACGTAGATTCTACAAACTTCAGAATGAACTTATCAATGTGAAAAGAGATGCTCGCGGAACTATAATATCAATGTCTGATATCCTTTTTGATGTTGGGAAAGCCACCCTTTCCTGTGAACTAAAAATCAGTCTGGCAAAAGTTGCAGGTATACTGCTTGTGTATAGAGATTCACGAATAATTATTGAAGGACATACAGATAATACAGGTTCTGCTGAATTCAACCAAATATTATCGGAAGATAGAGCATATAACGTTAAAGAGTTCCTTATTGATCTTGGAGTTGATGAACATAGACTTAGTTCTGCCGGGTATGGTTTCAGAAGACCAATTGCAGCTAATTTTACCAAAGAAGGAAGAAAACAAAATCGACGCGTAGATATAATCGTTTCAGATTTTTAATAATTTAATTAATTTTGGAGTAGAACTATAATGAAATTATCAATTAGATTAAAGATGATCATTTTCTTCCTTCTGGTAATAGTATTTACAGGTTTAACAGCTACGCTTGTGGGAGTACATCTGATCGGTGACAGGATTGTGAAGCAAGCCCAGAAAAAAGTGAAATTAGATCTTAATACAGCAAGGGAAATTTATAAGGGAAAAACCAGGGAAGTAGAAACTTCTATTCGTTTAACAGCTTTGAGATTTTTTATTAAAAACGCCTTCCTAAAACAGGATATTCAATCTCTGGAAAATGAACTTAAGAAAATCAGCGAAATAGAATCTTTAGATTTTCTTACTCTCACAGATAAGCATGGAACAGTTCTACTGCGAGCAAATAATTCTGAATTCTTTGGTGATAACCAGGCAGAAGATGAAATTATCAAAGCAGTGATAAAAGAAAAAAAAGAAATCGCTTCAACTGAGATCATTCAAAAAGAAGAGCTTCTAAAAGAAGGAAGTGAACTTGCAATACAAGCTTGTATTGAACTTGTTGAAACTCCTAAAACGAGACAAAAAGCTGAGAAAAAAGAGACATCTGGTATGATAATAAAAGCTGCCTCACCGATCTTAGATTACGAAGGCAATTTAATCGGGATATTATATGGTGGAGTATTATTGAATAAAAACTATGAAATCGTCGATAAAATAAAGGATATCGTGTATCGTGGGGAAACTTATAAGGGAAAAGATATTGGCACAGCAACCATTTTTCAGGATGATCTTCGCATCTCAACCAATGTTGAAACAATCGATGGGGATAGAGCAATTGGAACGCGGGTTTCTGAAGAAGTTTACAATCAGGTGCTGGTCAAAGGGAATCCCTGGATTCATAGAGCTTTCGTTGTTAATAACTGGTACATTACTGCTTATGAACCAATAAGAAATATTAATGATGAGCTTATTGGAATTTTATATGTGGGAATTCTGGAAGAAGAATTTATTGATATGAAACGTGATACATTGTTAACCTTTCTGTTAATTACATTTACCGGTATTATAGTATCTTTCACTATTTCCTATTTCCTTGGGAATAGCATAATTAAGCCGATAAAGTGTCTTGTTGCTGCATCGCATCATTTGGCATCAGGAGATTTAAGTCATCGTGTTGAATGTAAATCTAAAGATGAATTTGCTGAATTAGGCAGCACATTCAATTTTATGGCAGATTCCATCAGGGAAAGAGATAAGAAATTAATGGAATATACACAACAGAAAATTATGGAATCCGAAAGACTGGCAATAGTTGGTCAATTGGCTGCAGGCGTAGCTCATGAAATTAATAATCCACTTGGTAGCATCTTAATTTATAGCAGTCTTATATTAGAAGATTTGCCTAAAGATTCTCCTGAAAAAGAGAATCTGCAAAAAATCATAGAGCAAACAACCAGGTGTAAGAAAATCGTAAAAGGACTACTCGATTTCTCCCGTCAAACAGAACCGGAGATGAAGCAGGATAATATTCATCATGTAATTGAGGAAGTACTTTCGCTCGTAAAAAATCAATCTCTATTTCTGAATGTTAAGATCACGAAAAAGTATGATCTGACAATTCCAAATATCATGTTCGATAAAGCTAAGGTTCAACAGGTATTTGCTAATATCTTGCTTAACGCGGTGGAATCGATGGAAGGTCAGGGTGAGTTAACCATTAAAACTTGTTATTCATCTGATAAAAGATTTATCGATATGAATTTTACTGATACAGGATGCGGGATATTAAAGGAAGATATTAAAAAACTTTTTGACCCTTTCTTTTCTGCAAAGGAAAAAAGACACGGAACAGGATTGGGACTTTCCATTAGTTATGGAATTATAAAAAAACATAAGGGAAATATTAGTGTTAAAAGTAAAGTTGGAAAAGGTTCTACTTTTACTGTAAGCCTGCCTGTTAAGGAGTAAAATGGATAAACTAATCAATATATTAGTTATTGACGATGATAAACATATACGTGACGCATGCCGTCAAATCCTTGTTAAAGATAATTATGACGTAACAGAAGCTGAAGATGGACTTAAGGGTCTGGAATTTCTGAAAAAAAAGGTTTATGATATTGTTATCCTTGATTTGAAAATGCCGGGTATTAGCGGTATGAGCGTCTTGAAAAAGATAAAAGAGAATTATCCTGATACGGCTGTTATTATTATTACCGGATATGCTACAGTTGAATCGGCTGTTGAAGCTATGAAAATTGGTGCTAATGATTTTCTCCCCAAACCTTTTACTCCGGATGCATTGAGAGTTATCATTAAACGTGTAGTTGAAAAAAGAAAACTTTTTTTTGAGAATATCTATCTTCGCGAGCAGTTAGATTCATATATTGGAATGGATGAGTTCATCGGTGAAAGTGAACCAATGATAAAAATAAAAGAATTGATAAGAAGAGTAGGTCCATCTGATAGTACAGTTTTAATTTCAGGTGAAAGTGGAACAGGAAAAGAACTAGTTGCCAGAGCAATTCATCGAAACAGCTCACGAAAGAATAAACCTTTTGTAACTGTAGATTGCGGAAGCTTGGTGGAAACACTTTTTGAGAGTGAACTTTTTGGACACGTTAAGGGTTCATTCACAGGAGCAATTGCTTCCAAACATGGAAAATTTGATTTGGCGAATACTGGAACTCTCTTCTTTGACGAAATTGGAAATATAAGTACGAATA
>CBFDCX010000080.1:0-8125 GCA_965603415.1 uncultured bacterium | reverse complement strand
TAACTTCCCAAATCCGTTCAATCCCGAAACAACTATCGGCTTTAACCTGAAAGAAACAGCCAGTGTAGGCATAACTATTTTCAACCTGAAAGGTGAAAAAATCAGAACTCTTATCGATGGAGAAAAGGATGCCGGATCTTATAATGTAATTTGGAACGGAATAGATAAAAACGGTAAAATCGTTCCCAGTGGGATTTATTTCTATAAAATGGTGTCGGAAGGAAACAGCGGCAGATATACTTCTACTAAGAAGATGGTATTACTTAAATAAGTTAACGTTAGCATAAATAATAAGACGGTTTTCATATTATTGGAAGCCGCCTTTTTTTATTATTGACATCATTATTGAATAAAGTGATTTTTAATTCGTCTGTGCCCAGCATTTAAAAAAGTAGGAAAGAATAGTTATGCGGTCGGTTCTAATTGTAGAAGATAATAAAGATACACAACGACTCATCTCCACCCTTCTTAAAGACAATAAATACAAGACATATCTTGTTTCAGAGGGAAATGATGTTATTAATAAATTCAATCAGTATAAACCCGATATTGTTTTATTGGATATTGCACTTCCCGGTTTGGATGGAATATCGATTCTTAAACAGTTAAAAGAAATTCACGAAGATATTATAGTAATTATGATTTCCGGATTAAGCGGAGTAAGAAATGTTGTTACATCTATAAAATTGGGAGCATATGATTATCTGAAAAAACCATTTGATTCTGAGGAATTATTAATAATTATAGAAAAAGCTCTTGAAAAACGAAAATTAACCCGGGAAGTAAAAACCTTACGAAAAAGATTAAATCTTAAAAATAAAAAAGAAATGATCATGGGAAACAGCCCCGCGATCTCAAATATATTACATCAGGTAGAACTTATTGCACCGACCAACATAAGCGTTATAATACAGGGCGAAAGCGGCACAGGAAAAGAAGTCATTGCCAGAAGAATTCATAATAAAAGCCTGCGTAAGAATAAACCTTTTATTGCGATAGATTGCGGCGCAATTCCAGATACTCTTATAGAAAGTGAAATGTTTGGTTATAAAAAAGGTGCTTTCACAGGTGCATTTGCCAGTAAACTCGGTAAATTTGTAGAAGCTAATGACGGCACACTTCTGCTGGATGAAATTACAAATTTACCCATCTTGGGACAAGCAAAATTACTAAGAGTATTAGAAGAAAAACATATCAACCCAATTGGAGGGAAAGTACCAGTACCTGTTGATGTGCGTATTGTTGCTACCTCTAACCTGGATCTGGAAGAAGAAGTTAACAAGGGTAATTTTCGTAATGATCTCTTTCATCGTTTGAATGAATTCCAGATAGTTATTCCCAGGTTATCCGAAAGAAAAGAAGATATTCCTATTCTGGCAAAAGAATTTTTAAATGAAACTAAAAAAGAACTTAAAAAGAAAATTAAAGGCTTTTCGGCAGAAAGTATGTTGTTACTGTTAAATTATAACTGGCCCGGAAATGTGCGAGAGATGAAACACGTGATTAAACGAGCTGTCTTGATAGCAGATGAAGAATATGTGACAGTTGATAAATTATCAATTTACGCTGAAAAAAAATCAAAGAATATTGAGATCATCGAAATTACTGAAGAACCTGGTTCTATGGATGAAATGATTCGAAAACTGGAAAAGTATACTATAATCAAAACTATCGAAGAATGCAACGGTAATAAAACCAAAGCTGCTAAAAAGCTCGGAATTAATATAAGAAGACTTCACAGAAAGCTTAAAAAAAAATTCTAATAAAATTATAGCGACAGATTTGTCCGTGTCATAAGTGCCACAAAGCATCGAATAAGACTCGTTTACTTATGCTATAATTTTTGAGTACCCTATAATTATAACAAGAGCTATTTCTTTATAATACAAAGACTTAACCCTTCATATTAAAAGTGATTATCTCGCTAAAAGTGATATGGCACAGCAATTGCAGTTAGATGCTCTAAATCGTAGAAATAAGGAGGAGAAATGAAAAAGACAATTTTATTTATCACGGTATTTTTTATTTTCCAAACTTTGCTTTCGGAACTTGTGGATTATTCATATCCCAGTCCGGATTATCTAAAGGAGTTAACTGAACCCAGCAGAACATTGAGAGATGATGCACCTGAAATCATTGCTTCAGGAAGTGTGAACTATACCATAGGTGGTCCACCGGTGATCGTGGCACCAAATATCACTTTGTCAAACTTCACAGAAGATATAGAAGGAATAAAGATCTACTTTACAAACAACTTCATTATTAGTGAGGATATCCTGGAACTCTCTACTGGTTTTCCCGGAGTAATCGAAAACTACGATCAATCTACCGGTATCCTTATACTGGAAGGCACGGAATCAGCATCCTTTTGGCAGGATGTATGCCGGCATGTACAATATCGAAATAGCAGTCCCTCTCCAACTCAAGAAGTAAGGGATGTTACATTCACTATTATTTCAGCTATTTTTATCCCCTCTACCGGACATTACTATGAATTTGTTTCAGATTATGGAATTGCCTGGTCAGATTCAAAAGCAATTGCAGATTCAGCCAGTTATTATGGTCTGCAAGGCTATCTTGCCACCATTACATCTCCGGTAGAAAACTTTTTTATAACAACCGAATTGGGTGGTGTAGGCTGGATCGGTGGAAGTGATGCTGAAGACCATAATCACTGGAAATGGATATGTGGTCCTGAAGAAGGAACCGAATTCTGGGAAGGGCTTTATACAGGGCATCCAACTATTCCCGGTTTCCCGGTAAATAATATGTATACCAATTGGAATTACCAGGAACCCAATCAGTATTTTGGAAACAGTGATCCAGATATGTGGGAAGATTACCTTCATATGATCTATAATCCGTCTGTTGGACCTGTAGGTAGCTGGAATGACCTTCCTGATGCTGGTACAACGGGTAATTTTACACCTTATGGTTATGTGGTTGAATATGGCGGTATGCTCGGAGATCCTGAATTGAATCTTTATGGAACAGTTCAAGTTACGGTTACAGATCTGCAGGTTACGGAGATCCTTCCCTCTGCTGGAGGTGATATTACCATTAATGAAACCGAAAGTATTAATTTTTCTATCGATGCTTATGATCCCGGCGGGAACCCTCTTTCTTATAGCTGGCAGGTAGATAGCGTGGAAGTGTCTACAACCGATTCCTATGTTTTTACAACTGATTATTCTTCAGCCGGTTTATATGAAGTGACCCTGCATGTTTCAGATGGAACAGTTAGTCAATTGAACTATGTCTGGAACGTAACAGTCATTGATATTGATCAGAATATAATAGTAACCGATATCCAGCCCGCTCCCGGCAATGTAACCATCAACGAAGCAGAAACGATCAACTTCTTCATCGATGCATATGACCCAGACGGTGATCCGCTGGAATACAGTTGGAAAATGGATGGAACAGAAGTATCCATAACAGATTCTTATGATTTTGTTACAGACTATACATCAGCAGGAACTTATGTGATGACCCTGGATGTAACGGATAATTTTGTATCGGATAATACACTTTCCTATCTGTGGGATGTAACTGTTCTGGATGTGGATCAACCGATAGTTGTGAATGACATCCAACCAGCACCGGGTGATGTAACTATCAACGAAGCAGAAACGATCAACTTCTTCATCGATGCTTACGACCCTGATGGCAACCCGCTGGAATACAGTTGGGAACTGGATGGTATAGAAGTATCTATAATAGATTCCTATGATTTTACTACAGACTATAACTCGGCAGGAACTTATGTGGTAACTCTGGAAGTGACTGATAATTATATTGCCGATAACACAATTAATTACACCTGGAACGTAACAGTGAACGATGTAGATCGACCTATCGTAATCAACGATCTTCAACCCACACCGGGTGATATTACCATAAATGAATTGGAATCGATCAACTTCTTCATCAATGCATACGACCCGGACGGCAACGCACTGGAATACAGTTGGAAACTGGACGGAACAGAAGTATCCACAACTGATTCTTATGATTTCACTACAGGCTATAACTCGGCAGGGACTTATATAGTAACGCTGGATGTAACGGATAACTTTGTATCGGATAATACACTTGCCTATCTATGGAATGTAACGGTGAACGATGTTGACCGACCGATCGTAGTAAATTCTATTCTTCCCGTCCCCGGAAGTTACACAATAAACGAAACAGAAACCATTAACTTCTTTATCGATGCATATGACCCGGATGGCAATCCTTTAGAGTACAGTTGGAAACTGGACGGAACAGAAGTTTCAACTGTAAGTACTTATGATTATATAACCGACTACAATTCTGCTGGAGAACACATTATAACATTGGATGTGACGGATAACTTCATATCTGATAATTCCTTGAACTTTATCTGGGACGTAACGGTTCTTGATATTGACCAGAATATAATAGTTAACGATATACAGCCAGCACCGGGTGATGTAACTATCAACGAAGCAGAAACGATAAATTTCTTCATCGATGCTTATGACCCGGACGGTAATGCACTTGAATATAGCTGGAAGCTGGACGGCACAGAAGTATCTATAATAGATTCTTATGATTTCATTACAGACTATACATCAGCAGGAACTTATGTGATGACGCTGGATGTAACGGATAATTTTGTATCGGATAATACACTTTCCTATCTGTGGGATGTAACTGTTCTGGATGTGGATCAACCGATAGTTGTGAATGACATCCAACCACCACCGGGCAATGTAACTATAAATGAATTGGAAACAATTAACTTCTTCATCGATGCTTACGACCCTGATGGCAACCCGCTGGAATATAGCTGGGAACTGGATGGTGTAGAAGTATCCACAACAGATTCCTACGATTTTACTACAGACTACAATTCAGCAGGAATATATTACGTTTCTCTTGGAGTAACAGATAATTATACTGATGATATCATCTATTTTGTTTGGAATGTAACGGTGAATGATGTAGATCAACCGATAGTAGTAAATGATATCCTTCCCGCTCCCGGTAGTATCACAATTAATGAATTAGAAACTATCAGCTTTTCTATCGATGCATACGACCCGGATGGAAATCCGCTGGAATATAATTGGAAACTGGATGGAGTAGAAGTATCAACAGTAGACTTTTATATATATATATCAGATTACAATTCAGCCGGACTTCACATTGTAGAATTAGATGTTACTGATAATTTCATATCGGATAACACACTTACCTTCCAATGGGATGTTACTGTAAATGATGTTGATCAGCTAATTGTGGTAAATAATATCCAACCACCACCGGGCAATATTGCCATCAATGAAATGGACACTATCAACTTCTTCATCGATGCTTACGACCCCGATGGAAATCCGCTGGAATATAGTTGGAAAGTAGATGGAATAGGGGTTTCCACAATAGAATCCTATGATTTTAGCACCGATTACACATCAGCAGGAATTTATGTAGTAACATTGGATGTCACCGATAATTTTGTTGCAGATAACACACTTTCATATCTGTGGGATGTGGAAGTACTCGATGTTGACCAACCCATAGTTGTGAATGCTATTATTCCTGATCCTGGAAACCTGGTTATCGTAGAAGGTGAAGCTATCAATTTCTCTATCGATGCTTATGATCCCGATGGCAATCCGCTGGAATACAGTTGGGAACTGGATGGTTCTGTCGTTTCCAATACGAGTACTTACGATTTTATTACCAATATGAATTCAGCAGGTTACTATGTTTTGACTCTTTTCGTTACCGATAATTACAGTGACAGCATACTGGAATTTACCTGGTTTCTCACGGTGCTCGATTCCAGCGCAAATATTGTGGTCACCAGCATTGTTCCTGCTCCGGGAGTTGTTACTTTATACGAAATGGATGAGATAAATTTTGTTATAGATGCTTATACCATGAATGGTGATGATCTATTCTATAACTGGGAATTGGATGGTAATGAGGTTTCAATTACAAATTCCTACCTGTTTACAACCGATTATAATTCTGCTGGAGAATACGAACTTACATTGGAAGTTTCAGATACTCTCCTTGTGGATACAATTTTGAATTTCGCATGGGATATTTCTGTACTCGAGTCTGACCAGGGAATAGTGGTTAACGAAATACTGCCAGCTCCCGGTAACCTGACAATTGATGAAAACGATATTATAAACTTCTCTATCGATGCGTACGATCCGGATGGTAATCCACTGGAATACAGCTGGAAAGTAGATGGAGAAGAGCTTTCGATATTGAGTACTTTTGATTTCATTACAGATTTCACATCGGCTGGAGAATACCTGATCACACTGGATGTTACCGATAACTTCAGTGATAATGCATTGTATTATGAATGGAATGTAACTGTAAATGATGTAGATCAGCCAATAGTTGTGGAAAGTATTCAACCCACACTGGGTGAGGTTAGCTTTAATGAAGGTGAAACACTTAGTTTCTTCATCGATGCTTATGATCCTGATGGCAATCCACTGGAATACAGTTGGAAATTAGACGGCACAGAAGTATCCACAACCAGTAACTATGATTTTTCTACAGATTATAATTCAGCTGGTTTATACACTGTTACCCTGGATGTTACAGATAACTTTGGGACAGATAATACACTTTTTTATACATGGAATGTAGAAGTACTCGATGTAGATCAAACGATAGTGGTTAATGAAATTGTTCCAGAACCTGGAAATTATGTGATCACGGAAGGAGATTCCATCAGCTTTTATATCGATGCTTACGACCCGGATGGTAATCCACTAGAATACAATTGGGAACTGGATGGAGCAACCGTTTCTACTGATGATAATTATGAATTCATAACTAACATGAATTCAGCCAGCACTTATGATATTACTCTGTTTGTTACAGATAATTACAGTGATTGCATATTGGAATTTGATTGGTATATCACTGTTCTGGATGGCGGAATTAACATTGTTGTAAATAACATTAATCCTGCTCCGGGAATGCTTGAAATATTTGAAACTGAAGAAATACCCTTCTTTATAGATGCCTATACTGTCAATGGTATTGAACTTACTTATTCCTGGATATTAAATGGTAATTTGGTTTCAAATACTGATTCCTACCTGTTTACAACCGACTATACTTCTGCGGGAGAATATGTACTTAATTTAGAAGTTTCCGATACTTCTCCAACGGATACAACCTTGAACTTCACCTGGGAGATAACTGTGCTCGATACCGACCAGCCGATTGTAATAAATGAACTATTTCCCGAGCTTGGATTAATTACTATCATGGAGCTGGAAACAATTGATTTCATGATCGATGCCTACGACCCGGATGGTAACGACTTGGAATACAGTTGGAGATTGGATGGTGAAGAAGTTTCAACAGAAAACACTTATGAATTTATTACCAATCTAAATTCAGCAGGTAATTACATTGTTTGCCTAGATGTTACCGATAATTTCGAAACAGACAATTCATTGCATTTTGAGTGGAACATAATAGTGAATGATATAAATCCTAATATCATTATTAATGAAATTGAACCACCACCCGGCAATGTGAGTTGTCATGAAACAGAAAGTATCAATTTTATGATCGATGCTGAAAATCCTAATGGTGATGTATATCTCAGCTGGCAGTTAGACGGGGTGGAAGTATCTACGGAAAGTTTTTATGAATTTACCACGGATTATACTTCCGCAGGGGATTATCAATTGACCCTGATAGTTTCTAGCAACCCTATATCACGCGATTATATGGAGTTTGAATGGGAAATTACTGTTCATAATGTAAATCTGGCTCCCACGGCAAATGCCGGACCTGACCAGTATGTGTATTCAGGTGATTTTGTTCAGCTGGATGGCTCCGACTCTTATGACCCGGATGGTGATGAATTGAACTATCACTGGATAGTTCCCATAGAGATCGTGCTGTCTGATACTACAATTGTAAATCCGACCTTCACAGCACCAATTGTGATCGGAGAAGTTCCGTTTACCATAATTCTCATTGTTGATGACGGAGATCTTACCTCCGATCCGGATGAAGTGGTAATAACAGTTAATGGTGATGTTAACACAGATGAAACAATGATAATACCTCAGGCAACAACTCTACTGGGAAATTACCCGAATCC
>CBFDCX010000079.1:0-8148 GCA_965603415.1 uncultured bacterium | reverse complement strand
CCAAATTCACAATCGAATTCTTTAATAATATTCTCAGAATCATCGATCTTATCAGCGACTTTGAATTCGCTGAGGAATGGGATACCACCCAGTTCTTTGATCTTATACGCTGCGGCAAGCCCGCTGCGAGCGATCCCCATAATTCCAATTTTGTGCTCTTGAACGTTCATATATTATCTCAATTTTAATGTTGCCAATCCTATTGCTACCAGCAATGCAGCAACTATCCAGAAACGGATCACGATCTTCTCTTCGGCATGACCTTTTAGTTCAAAGTGGTGATGTATGGGAGCGCAGAGAAAAACCCGTTTCCCTTTCCCATATCTTATGCGTGTATATTTGAAATAGTATCTCTGGATAAGTGTGGATAATGCTTCGACAACGAACACACCACCAACAATAGCAAAGAATACCTCTTCCCTTAATAGAATAGCCAACACAGCCAGAATACCACCAAGCGAAAGTGAGCCGGTGTCTCCCATTATTATCTGAGCCGGTTTTATATTATACCACAGGAAACCGAGCAATGTGCCTATCATGGCAGCAATGAATACCGTTAGTTCACCTGCATTGCTTATAAATTCCAGATTCAAATATTCGGCAATTACAAAATTTCCCTTGATGTATGCCATTATACCCAGTGCCAGTGCTGAAAAAGCCACTGTTCCGCTAGCCAAACCGTCCAACCCGTCTGTTAAATTCACTGCGTTTGATGTGCCGGTAACCATAAAGACGACAAAAGGAATAAAAAACCACCCCAGTTGGATAGCTGTATTTTTTAAAAATGGTAAACTTATCTGGGTTATAGATGATTTATCGGCTGATCCGTAATAGAGTGCCGTGGCAATAAGCAATCCCAGAGTAATTTGAGCCATTAATTTATATCTGGCGATAAGCCCCTGTTTAATTTTAAGGAAATTCTTAAGGTAGTCATCCAGGAATCCAGTTCCACCCAGCCAGATGGTAGTGATGATCATAATAAGAATGTAACTATTTACAAGGTTGTTCCAGAGCAGGGAAGAGATAAGCAGGCTGGAAATAAGAATGAGACCACCCATGGTGGGAGTACCTTCTTTTTCTTTGTGAGAAATGGGAACATATTCATTAATTCTTTCCACAGCCTGGTGTCTTTTGAGAAGCCTGATAAATTTGGGACCAAGAAACAGTGAAAAAACCAGGGCAGTGATAAATGCCGCAATCGATCGGAACGTTACATATTGGAACACGTTAAACAAGGTATAACCCATAATTTCCGTATTTGCTAAAGGAGAGAATAGATGATAGAACATATTATATCCTTCCTATAATTTTTTCCAGTGATATTCCATGAGATGCTTTCAGCAGAATTACAGCATTATCGGGAATAGTTTTTAGAATACCGGAAGATATCAGGTCTTCCACTTTCCCAAAATGTCTTTCTGCACCGTAGGAATCAGAATATTCTCCCACAGATATCAACTGGTTATACTCAATATTATTTAATAATTTCCTGATATTCAAATGTAAATTCTCTGTTAATTTCCCAAGTTCTAGCATATCACCCAAAATGGCAACATGCGGTCTTTTTTTTTCAAATTCACTCCAGAATTCAATAGCCGCTTTCATTGAATCGGGATTTGCATTATAGCAGTCTATCAGCAGCGTTCTATTGCCGGAACTCTTTATTTCCATCCTGAGGGAGATATCCAGAGGTTTATCAAGACCAGCTTGAATTTCTTTACCCGATAGTCCAATTTCTGTAGCTAAAGCAATTGCAATTGCAGCATTCAAAGAATATTCCTTATAAGGTGTTGGAATGGAATACTGCTTGTCATTCAAGCAGAAACGGGTGGTGCGAGTATCGCTTTCAATTTTTGTAATGTGATAATCAGCAGAATCACCTGAACCGAACGTTTTCCCTGTAAATTCTTCGAATCTATCATCGTCTGTGGGGAACAATCTCAGCTTCACATCGTGTTTAAGTAAAGCAGATTTCTCTTTGAAAATCCCTTCTTCATCGATAAGAAATTCAAGGTGGGAAGTACCAATAGCAGTAACTACAGCAATATCAGGATTGGAGATCTGGGTAAGCCGGGCAACTTCCCCAAATTGATTGGAACCAAGTTCCAGGATAGCATATTCGTATTCCGACTTTAATCTGAAGATCGTCTTTGGTAAACCGATCAGGTTGTTCTCATTGGAAAACGTTTTAAGTGCTTTTGTGGAAAGTATATTATAGAAATATTCTTTAGTAGTGGTTTTTCCAAAACTGCCAGTGATGGCAATGGTGGTTATTCTAAATAGCGATATATATTTTTTTGCCAGGTTGCCAAATGCCTGCAGAGTATTCTCAACGCGAATCAATCTTTTTGCATTACTTTGATAATCCCGTGAAACTACAGCCCAGCAGTTTTTCTTTTGCAGAACCTGCTCAACGTAATCATGACCGCTATAATTCTCTCCCTGCAAAGCGAAAAAGAGAGAGTTATTTTCAATAGTGCGCGAATCTGTGGAAATATGCTCCAGCACCTGTTCAGAGCTATCATCGATCTTATCTTCTAAAATGAATTCAAGCTGAAGGGAATCGATAGGAAATGAAAGTCTGTTATTCTCACATTTTTTATGATCAGCATATTTACCGGCTATTCTGCTGTCGTTGAATTCCAGTTTATTATTCTTAACTTCCTGATACTTTTCATGACCTTTTCCTGCCAGAAGAACAATATCACCTTTTTGAGCATTGCAAATAGCTGTTCTGATCGCCTGCTCACGGTCTCGAATTATCCAGAAAGCTTTATCGGGTGGGGTGTTTCCTACAATTTCCCTGATAATATCGGAAGGATCTTCATGACGCGGATTATCATTGGTGATTATTGTCAGATCAGAAAAATTCAATGCCGCTGCCAGCATTTCCGGACGTTTGGTTTTATCCCTCTCTCCTCCTGCACCAAAAACACAGATCAGCCGTTTCTGTTTTAGTTCAGAAAGCGTTTTTAGTACATTTGTCAGTGCATCGGGAGTGTGAGCATAATCTACATAAATCCCGATTCCCCTGCTATTTTTTACTTTTTCCAACCGACCGGGAACTTCCGGCATTTTATCAAAAACCTCTGAGATGAAGCTATCTGTTATTTCAGGACATATTTTCTGAATTACTTCGCAGGCGCAAACAACATTAAAAGCATTATAACGTCCAATTAAACCAGTGTGTAGTTTTTTTATTTTTTTACCAACGGAATAACTGAGTTCGGTTCCTTCCAGGCTGCAATTGCAATCATGAATTGTAATATCACCTATTTGGAAAGAGATCGATCTTTTGGGGCAGTTCAGATTTGCAAATAATTTTTTACCGTATTCATCATCTATGTTTATAAAGGCAGTTCCATTTTTCTCTGCCAGATTATCAAATAATTTAAACTTTTCTTTTGCATAATCATTCATGGTTTTATGGAAATCGAGATGTTCATGCGTGAGGTTAGTAAAAACAGCAGCATCAAAATGCAGGCCGTAAACCCTGTCCAGTGCAAGAGCATGAGAAGAAACTTCCATTACCACGTATTTTACTTTTACTTCTGCCATCTGGTGGAATATCCTGTTAAGTTCTACGATGTCCGGAGTTGTACGCTCGGTTTTGAATTTTCTGCCATTTATCATATAACCGAATGTTCCTACAAATCCGGTTTGCATTCCCTTTTTTCTAAGTATCATTTCGATAAGAGTGGCTATTGTGGTTTTTCCATTTGTGCCGGTTATTCCTACAAGTGTAAATTGAGAAGTAGGATCATCAAAAAATAATTTTGCCAGAAGTGATGCAGCTTTCCTGGAATCATTAACAACGATCTGTGGAATATTGATTTTCTGTTGTTTTTCCACGATAAGAAGCTTTGCATCCATTTCTACAGCTTTGCCGGCAAAAAGATGTCCATCTGTAACAAAGCCGGGAATGCACACGAATACATCTCCCTTTAACACTTGCCGGGAATCGGTTGTCATGCCGGTGTAAGCAGAATGTTCATCTACACTGCAGATATCCAGAAGCAGGTTGTTCTTCTGTAAGATGTTTAATATCTCTGTGCAATTTATTTTGCTGTTACGCTGCATATTTCCCCGAACTTGATCTTAGAGCCGGGCTGTATCGTTTGTCGAACGATTGTGCCACTGCCCTTTACATTAAGTTTTATATTTTTCTTATTTGCCAAAGCTATCGCCTTTCGCAAAGTAAGCCCGGTAAAGTCGGGCATCTTATAATCCAATTCATTCTGTTCTTTTGGAACGTTCACGTTGTCAAGAATTACTATCAGAAATTCATTTTCAGGGTAGGAAGTACCGGGTTTTGGGAATTGGTTCACTACATTTCCATCTGTGCTAAGTTCCTGAACCTGGTATTTTATCTTTTTCTTATCAAGAAGTTCAATTGCCTTTTCGCGGGTCATTCCTGTAACATTGGGAGCAGTGATGAATTGCTTGTTCTTTTCTTTAACGTTTACCAGGATTTCGCTTTGTGGCAGATTGATCATATTAGTAACGATATTCCTGAAAGTGGGAACTGCAGAAAGAGTGGCATAATAGGAAAAGGATTCATAATCCGGTTCATCATACACTATCACAATAACATACTGCGGATCTTTCACCGGGAAGAAACCGGCAAATGTGGAAGTATATTTTTCTTCGGTATAACCCTGCTCACCCCGAATTGATTTTTCAGCCGTACCGGTCTTACCGGCTATCTCCAGGAAATCCATCTTTGTGCCGGTAGCTGTACCATAATCTACCACACTTTTAAGGAACACTTTCAAAGTATCCAGAGATCTCTTGTTGGAAATAGATCGCAAAACTTTTCGTTCATGAGTGAAAATGGTTTTATTCTTCTCATTTATTATTTTTTTAATAATGTATGGCTGCAACACTTTACCGTCATTAGCCAGGGCACAATATGCATTTGCCAACTGCAGAGCAGTAACGGAAATTTCCTGCCCGAAAGATATGGAGTGAAGAGAAAATCCCTGCCAGTCTTTCAATTTTCGGAAGATACCGGATGCTTCACCAGCTAAATTGGAACTGGTCTTATGCCCGAAACCTAGAGCGATCATTCTTTCATAAAGTGCTTCACTTCCGATCTGCTCCACGATCTTGCTGATCCCCACATTACTGGAATGAGCAATAATATCCTTGAAACTGAGATATTTAAATTTATGATCATCTTTAATCACTCGCTCTTCCGATTCGTAAGAAAGATGATAATTCCTGCAGTCTATCCTATCCGTTGGTTTATATATCTTCTTTTCAATAGCCAGAAGTGCTGTAATTGGTTTGAGGGTGGAACCGGGCTCGAACATGAACGAAACAGGCAGATTGGACGAAGCTCGCAGCAGGGAAGCAGATTTTTTATGGTCGTTTTTATTAATGCCAGACATGGCCAGGATCTTTCCACTGAACGGCTCCATTATTATGCCAATGGCATTTTGGGCTTTATATTCTTTCAATCCCTGCTGCAGGTTTTCTTCCAAAATCTCCTGCAGATTTTTATCGATAGTTAGGATAAGCGAGTTGCCGTTACGGGGATTCTTTTCCTTCAGGAAGAGCAGAGGAATACGTTTGTTATTGGCATCGTGAACTGTTTCCTGCCACCCGTAAACACCGGAAAGTTCTTTGTCGTAAGTTGCTTCCAGTCCGCATTTACCATATACTTCATAGATCGATTCACTTGCTTTAGCACTTTCATCTATCATGCCCAGGAAATTTGCGCCCAGTGCATCATAAGGATAGGTTCGTTTTATACTGCTGAATGTATAGGTAAGCCCGGGAAGTTTCTTTTTTACAAATTCACTTTTAATGGTAAGCAGTTGGGTCTCTGAAATTTGCTGGGAAATGAATATACTGCTGTTAAAAGGCTTTTTATTAATTTTTTTGAGGATTTGTTTTTTTGTTAAATTAGTATTTTGTGAAATGATTTCCGAAATCTGCCGGCAGACATCATTTTTATCGAATTCCCGGTTACGTTTACAATAATCGGAAATGGTTCTACGGTCGATATCCAGTTGATACAGTTTTAAGGAGCTTACCAGCAGATTGTTATTCCTGTCGTAGATATTTCCCCGATTTGGGATAATGAGCTTTTTGGAGGGATTTTGTCTGATCTCCACCGTTGCATTCAGGTGATGTGCATCCAATATCTGAATACTGAAAAGATATGCAACCCAGATGATCACAATGATGATGTTCAGACTGAGAAAAATTATGAGTCTTGATTTCATAAAAAAAGCTCATCCTGATTATAGATGAACAATTTATTACTTGGTCAAAGCCTCAACCGAGGGAACGATGTAATCTATCAGGCGAAAACTTTCCTTACGGCTGTTTATTTTTATATTATGCACATTGGCATTATCAGTTGGGTAGAACATGCCCAGTTCTTCATAAGCCAATTTCTGTATCCGCTCCCTGGAACCGAGTTTACTGTTTACGGTTATCAGGTTCAAATTGATATCCTGGTTCGATTTGTAAACATCGGTCAATTTGTTGCACTGCCGGGCGTAATCGAGAATTTTGTGTTTATTATAATAATGTGAAAAAATGAATATAAACACTACTAAAACAAATAAAATGGCTTTTTTATTCATACAACCTCCCTCTTTTCGGCGATCCGCAGTTTTGCACTTCTGGCTCTGCTGTTTTTCTCTATCTCATCTGCAGAAGGCAAAATCGGTTTTCTGGTAATTATCTTGAGTGTAGATCTTTTATCACAAATACATTTAGGAAAATTTACAGGACAGATACAGTCCTTTTCTTCATACTTAAAGAATTTTTTTACCAGCCTGTCTTCCAAGCTGTGATAGGAAATAACAACGATACGACCTTCGGGATTAAGCATTTTAACAGAATCTTCCAGAGCTTTTTTCAGCGATTCCATCTCACCGTTCACATAGATGCGCAATGCCTGAAAAACCCTGGCTTTGGCTTTTACTTTATGTTTTGCATTTGTGTTGTGTTCAATAATATCTGCCAATTGCAGGGTGGTTTTTATTCTAAAGTTTGTTCTCTCCCGTAATATTGCCCTGGCAATTCTGCCGGCTTCTCTTTCTTCGCCGTATTCAAATATTATGTTTCTTATCTCTTCATAAGAAAAATCGTTAACTACATCGCCGGCAGTGAATTCCTGCTCTTCGTTCATGCGCATATCCAGCCTGCCTTCTTTTGAAAAACTGAAACCACGCTCCGCTTCATTAATCTGGTGGGAAGATACTCCCAGATCGAATAAAATGCCATCGATATAACGGATGCGTTCCAGGCCAAGACGGGTACGCAGGTTTTTGAAATTATCGTGGATCAGAATTAATTGTTCCGGGAATTTTTTTTGTAATGCAGTGCCTTCGTTCAAAGCTTGCGTATCCTGATCAAAACCGAATACTTTTATTCCGTCACCTTTATTAAGCATTTCTGCTGTGTGACCACCACCACCGAATGTAGCATCCACATAAATTCCCTGCGGCTTTAAATTGAGCGCCTCGATAGATTCGGGTAAAAGTACCGGAATATGATAATTGCTCATTATTGGTAGTCCAGCGAATTAAAGCTCTTTTTGTGTTCTTCCAGTTTTTTGTTGCGGTATTCTTTATAACCTTCCGGGTTCCAAACTGAAATAAAACTGCCTTCACCTTTGATGATAACCTTAGCTTTGATATCGGCGATCTCCAATAATTCCTTTCCTATCTTGATGCGACCGTTCGCTTCCATCTTCTGCTCGGTGGAGGCAAAGGTACGCAGGTTATCCAGAAGTTCCTTATCGCGCTGAGTGCCGATTTCCAGCTTAGTTATCTTCTGGTTCCATTTATCCAGGGGATAGATAGCAATGTTCTGCTGGGGTCCGATGGTTACTACCACGGTCTGCTTTGCCATGGGAGAAAATTTCTTTTTAAAGTTAGCCGGGATAGTGACCCATTTGCCTTTGTTTACCGAGTTTGTGTAAGTTCCAATAAATTCTGCTGCCATAAACTTCCTCCCATCTTTTGAGTATTAATGAGATACTTTGAGAAAATCTGAGTCAAATGTGAGATTCTTCCGGGTTCGGTCAAGTTTTTTTTGAGTTATTATGAGTTTTTATTATATTAATATAAAGAATATGATTATCTCTCGTCAACCAGTTTGGCATTTTCTGTCAGCGAGTTTGGC
>CBFDCX010000078.1:0-8190 GCA_965603415.1 uncultured bacterium | reverse complement strand
GTTAATCTTCCCGACCTGTCTAAGATCAAAATAATTGATAGAATTAAACCGACAATTCCTCCTGAATGGTATAAACATTTCCCTGAAAATCCGAAATATCCCATGCCGATGGCAAGTTTTGGAGAAGGTTACCGCTTTCATGTTACAGGTTTATCACATGATGAAAAAGGTTTCCCTACAAATAAAGCAAAAGAAATATCCCGGATGATGGAAAGGTTTAGAAGAAAAATAGAATATTACATTGAAGATATTGTTCAGATCGAAAGCTTCTTTATGGAAGATGCCAAAATAGCCATTTTTACTGCTGGTATTACGGCGCGTGCAGCAAAAGAAGCAGTAATGAAAGCTCGTAAACGCGGAATTAAGGTAGGGCTTCTTCGACCACTTACAATCTGGCCTTTTCCGGATGGTGCAGTAAAGAAATACCTGGGAGATAAAAAGGCAATAATCGTGCCCGAATTAAATGAAGGTCAACTCTCACATGAACTTAAAAGAGTAATGGGCGGGATCTGGAATTATGATATAAGAAAGACAAAGAACATTGTAGAATTACACAAAAATTCCGGAGAACTTATAACTCCCGAAGAAATTTTCCAGACCATAAGGGAGGTAAAGTAAAATGCCAAAGATTTCTCAAAAAGCAATTCATAAATATCTAAGACACGACAAAAATTTCCCGCATGTCTGGTGCTCCGGATGTAGTAATGGAATAGTTCTGGGTGCAACCATCAGGGCAATCGCAGAACTGGGTTATAAAAAAGATAATATAGCAATGGTTTCAGGGATCGGATGTTCCAGCAGGATGCCGGTTTATGTGGACTTCAATACACTTCACACTTTACACGGACGGGCTATCGCTTTTGCTACAGGCATTAAAATTGTAAAACCGGAAATGAAAGTGATCGTTATTACTGGAGATGGCGATGCTACAGCTATTGGTGGAAATCATTTTATTCACGGAGCTCGCAGGAATATCGACCTGACCGTTATCCTTATAAATAATAATATCTACGGAATGACCGGTGGACAGTATTCTCCCACAACACCATATGGAGATAGGACAACCACAACTCCGTATGGAAACATCGATCCCACATTCGATATCTGCGATCTTGCTATAGGAGCGGGAGCCACATTTGTTGCCCGCACAACAGCTTTCCATGCAATTGAAGCACAATCTTTCATAAAACAGGCTTTTGAACACAAAGGTTTTTCCCTGGTAGAAATCATTAGTGCGTGTCCTGTTATTTACGGTCACCTAAATAAAAAAGGCGATGCGCCTGCTATGATGAAAAGTATGAAAGAAAATGTTATTCCAATTGAAGCATTTGAAAAACTTTCTGATGAGCAAAAAAACGGTAAGCAGAAAAGAGGAATCTTTGTTAACAAGATTCGTCCTGAATATATAGAGGAATATGATAAACTTGTTAGATCTCTTCAAGACGAAAAAGGCAGGAAGTAATGGCAAAGGCAATATTTAAAAAAGAGATCAGGTTAAGTGGTAGCGGAGGTCAGGGTCTTATTACTGCAGGAATCATCCTGGCAAGAGCAGCGGTTATAGAAAAGCACAGAGTTACACAAACTCAGACATACGGTCCCGAATCCCGCGGGGGCGCCAGCCGGGCAGATGTGATCATCAGTAATGCCGAATTTTACTATCCCGAAGCTACTCGATTTGACATATTAATTACACTTACACAGGAAGCTTATGATAGACATTCCTTTAATTTAAAAGACGATGGAATACTGATCGCAGATAATACTTCTGTTAAAAACATTACTCTTTTGGATTCGGAAGTTTATGAGCTGCCTTTTGCTGATATTGCTCAGCAAAAACTTGGATCCCTGCTTCCTACGAATATTATGACTCTCGGTTTCCTTATAAGATTAACAAATGTAGTAAGCGAAGCTTCTTTAAAAAAGGCTATTCAGAATTCCATTAAACCTCAATATGTTGAAATGAATTTGAAAGCAATGAAAATTGGATTTAAACTTGCAGATGAATATGAAAAAGAAGATTAATTTCTTCAATATAGATTAGGAGTTTCTGTGCCGAAAAAGATCAGCCATATCGGTATAGCTGTAAAAAATTTGGACGATGCAATTCAATTCTATAAAAAACTGGGATTGGAAGTTGAAGGTATCGAAGTTATTGAATCTCAAAAAGTAAAAGTAGCTTTTATTCCTGTAGGTAATGTGCGTCTTGAATTGCTGGAACCAACTTCCGAAGATAGCACTGTAGCTAAGTTCCTGGTAAAAAAAGGAGAAGGTATTCATCATCTTGCTCTGGGAACGAAAAATCTTGAAAAAAGGCTTCAAGAAATAGAAAAAAAAGGGATCAAACTAATCGATAAAACTCCCAGAAAAGGTGCTCATGATACAAATATAGCATTCCTGCATCCTACATCTTCACATGGTGTCTTACTGGAATTGTGCGAAGAATGACACTAATTAAGCTTAATTAATTTAAAAATAAAATGTTAGAAAAAAGTGTAATAGTAGCAATAAAAAATAGAGAGAAAAAAATTAAAATATTAAATTGACAATTTAATAGTTAATTTGCTTATAGCGACTTTAAAAAAATGTAGAGAAAAGTGAGATACCTAAAAGTAATTTCAGGTATTTTACCTTTTTGTAATATTCGTTTTTTAAGGAGTATTGTTTTTGATAATATACAAAAAGGTATTTATTAACTACCTTCTGGATGAATTCAATAACACTATTTTCACAAGCAATACCCATTACGTTCCATCTGAACTGGATGGAGTTTAGAGTTTAAATATAAACGCAGTATGCTGATGCAGCAAGCTGCGTTTTTTATTTTATATTTTAAGAAAATTCTAAAATACAGGAGAATCTATGAGGTATTGGGAAATGCCGTTTGGCATAGAAAAGCCAAAGACTCCTTTTGGTGAAATCCATATACTCAAAGAAAGATGTAAAGGATGCGGTTTCTGTGTGGAATACTGCCCTAAGGATGTCCTGGAAATGTCTGATGAATTTAACTCCAAAGGTTATCATCCTCCAAAAATAGTAAATGAAGAAGCTTGTGTAAACTGTGGTTTATGTGAGACTATCTGCCCTGAATTTTCTATCTGGTGTACTTTAAAAGAGGAGGTAGCTCTTGAAAACTAACTCAAAAGCAGTTTTGACAGGAACACATACTCTTATAGGTAATGAGGCATGTATAGAAGGAGCCTTTGCCGCGGGGTGTCGTTTTCTTGCTGCTTATCCAATCGAACCTGCCCTTGAAACAATAGAAAGATACCTGAAAAGAAGTGCGGAGGTTGATGCTACTTTTATCCAGATGGAAGATGAAATTTCAGCTCTCGCTGCTGTTATAGGTGCATCCTGGACTGGGAAAAAATCTATGACAGTAACTTCTGGCCCCGGCTTTTCCAATATGATGGAGCATTTGGGTCTTGGTGTGATGCTGGAAACTCCTTGTGTGATTATCGATGTTCAAAGAACAGGACCATCATTAGGAATTCCAAATCGTGCAGGACAGGCCGATATGATGCAGGCAAGATGGGGTTCTCATGGAGATTATGAAGTAATAACTCTTGCTCCGGGTTCTCCTCAGGAAATGTTTGATTTCACCATTAAGGCATTTAATTTTTCTGAAAAATATAGAACACCTGTCATTGTAATATCAGATGAGTATGTGGCTCATAAAAAAGAAAAGGTTGTTATTCCTCGTGCTGATGGTATAAAATTAACACCGAGACGATATTTTAAGGGACAAAAGGATAAGTACCTGCCATTCAAAAGAGATAAAAATTTTATTCCTCGTATGGTAGATATTGGCGATGGTTATAAGTTTCATGTTACAGGTCTTACCCATGATGATAGAGGTTATCCTATTATGCTCGAGGAGTGTCAGGAATATAATGTTCATCCCATTTTATGGAAGGTTCGCAATAATGTAGATGAGATCAGTGAATTTCAGGAAACCGGAACTGAAGATGCTGAGATTGTAATTGTTTATTATGGAGCAACATCAGGAGCAGCACTCAAGGCAATAAAACAGGCAAGGGATCTGGGTATAAAAGTAGGTGGCCTTAAACTTGATGTTGTTTGGCCCTTCCCGGATAAAAAGATCGCTGAACTGGCAGAGAAAGTGAAGGCTTTTATTGTTCCGGAAATAAATTATGGGCAAATTGTTTCTGAAATTGAACGATGCAGTTATGGGAATGCAAATGTTGTATTTGTATCTCATGGAGAAAAAGGGATCGATAATACAGATGACATTGTTTCTGCTATAAAATTAGCTCTGAAAGAAGAGAAAATAAAATATGAAATTATTGAATATCAGAGTCAAGCAGGGAGAGCATAAATGGGAACTTTAAAAAAGACTGAAAAAGATATTCATCCAATGGATGATCTGCTTCGTATGGACAGAATTCCTCATATATGGTGCCCTGGTTGTGGAATTGGTACAGCAGTAACTGCGTTTGCCGCAGGCCTTGCCAAGGCAGAAATTGATTTGAAAAAGACATGCATCGTTTCCGGTATTGGTTGTACAGGCAGAGTAGCTGGTTATGTGAAACTGGATTCATTTCATACAACTCATGGTCGAGGCATTGCTTTTGCAACCGGAATAAAGGTTGCTAATCCAGATCTGAAAGTAATTGTATTTTCAGGTGATGGCGACTTAATATCGATAGGCGGAAATCATTTTATTCATGCAGCAAGAAGAAACGTAAATATGCTGGTTATCTGTATAAATAATTTTATCTATGCAATGACCGGCGGGCAGGTTGCACCAACCACTCCGCTTGCAACTTATGCTACAACTTCACCCTTTGGATGTGTTGAACCACCGTTCAATATTCCGTATTTAGCGGATTCCTCCGGAGCTGTATATGTAGCAAGATGGACTGCTCTTCATGTTCGCAGACTCACAAATTCCATTGCTGAAGCGTTAAACAAACCCGGCTTTTCTGTGATTGAAGTTATATCTCCTTGTGCAATGTATTATTCAAGAATTAACCGGCTTGGTGATGGATTGGATATGATGAAATTTTACCATGATAATACAGAGATAAAACACGGGGAAGATACAAAGAATCTTGATATTGGGTTTCAAACAAAGATTACTGTTGGTAAATTCGTTGATAGAGAAAGACCGACCTATATGGACTCATATAATAAATGGCTTTCTGAAACAAAGAAGGACTGAAAATGAAAGCAAATCCAAGAGATGTAAATACAGGAACTTACTACATGGATGGTGATGTGGCTGCCGGTTATGGTGCTTTGGCTGCCGGATGCAGATTTATTGGCGGTTATCCTATTACTCCATCAACTGAAGCTGCAGAAACATTTGCACGCATTGCTCCCAAAGCCGGTGCTGTGTTTATTCAAATGGAAGATGAACTAGCTTCCATTGCCTCTGTGATGGGTGCAAGTTGGTCAGGAGTAAAAACAATGACAATTACATCGGGACCTGGCTATTCATTGATGATGGAAGCTATCGGATTAGGTGCAATGATAGAAGCTCCTTTTGTTATTCTTAATATCCAGCGAGGTGGACCATCCACAGGCGTTCCAACCAAAACAGGTCAGGCAGATATGATGCAGGCAAGATGGGGTTCTCACGGAGATTATGAAGTTATTGCTATCGCACCTGACTCCCCACAAGAATTATTTGATTACACAATTAAAGCATTCAACCTTTCAGAAAAGTATCGTTGTCCTGTTATGATAATGTCTGATGAATGCGTTGGTCACATGTCTGAAAAGGTAGTGATTCCTCCAGCTGAAGAAATTGAAATCGAGCCACGAAGATTTTATGATGGTCCCAAAGAAAAATACCTGCCATTCAAAGCTGATAAAGACCTTGTGCCTAAAATGGCAAAAGCTGGTGATGGCTACAACTTGTATATCACAGGACTTGTTCATGATGAAAAAGGATATCCGATAAAAGATCAAATGGAAAAAAGCAAAAGACAAAAGTTGCCCACAAGAAGATTGGTAGATAAAATACGGCTCAATGCAGATGAGATTATTGAATTGGCTGAAGAAGGAATGGATGATGCTGAAGTTGTTGTAGTTTCCTATGGAATTTCATATCGAGTTGCTATAAGAGGAATTGAAATAGCAAGGGAAAAAGGTATAAAAGTAGGTCACCTTCGACTTATAACCGTCTGGCCCTTCCCGGAAAAAAAAATAAATGAACTCGCTTCCAAAGTAAAAGCATTCATAATACCCGAAATAAATTATGGTCAAATCGTTTTTGAGATTGAAAGATCTAGTCATGGCCAGGCAAATGTTGTGCTTGTTCCTCACGGTGGAGCAGGAGTTCATAATCCTGATGATATAGCAGAAGCAATAGAATATGCAGTTAAGGAAAAGAAAAAGATAAGAAAAGTTATCGAATGGAAAACACGACTTGAAAAATTTGTTTTTGAGGGAGGTTATAAATTAAACAAATGAACCCAATTATAACAGCTTTTGCAAACGGAATTAAAAAGTCGGGACTTGAATTAACTAAGGTGGTGGTTGTTTCTGATATCCCATTTGAACCTGAAATCATAAAAGAAATTGGAGTTGACTTTTTCCATGTATCCCGCGGCAGGGTAATTGCTTTTGGAACCGGATTAAAACTGGGGAACCCTGATCTGAAAGTAGTAGCCTTTATTGGTGATTTGATGACTCTGGGTGGGAATCATCTTGTTCATTCGGGAAGAAGAAATATGGAGATGCTCGTTATTTGCGTGAATAACTTTGTTTATAAAGAAATAGCCGAAACACCAGCTCCCTCAGTTTCTCCTGGATTTTCTGCTTTTTCTACCTTTGAGAAACCGTTCAATGCTCCACATCTTGCCAACTCTTGTGGTGCAATATATACAGCAAGATGGACGGCTATGCATACTAATGAACTTACAAATTCAATAGCCAATGCTTTGAATAAAAGAGGATTTTCTGTGATCGAAGTTCTGTCACCCGGTCCGAATTTCTATAAAGATATTAATCAAATTGACTCTGAGTTATTGGATTTTTATTATAAAAATTCTGTGATAAAAAATAATGAAGACACCCGTAATGTGGAAATAACTCCTGAAGAAAAAATTGTAACTGGTGAATTTACAGATAAAGAAAAATCCCCATTTATAGACACCTATAACGCTCAACTTGGTAAAATATTAGGCGATAAATTTATCCCGCACGGAGGACAAAGTGGCAGAGATTAGATTTGCCGGTTATGGCGGACAAGGTATTATCAGGTCTGGAATTATTGTGGGAAAGGGCGCCTCGATTTATGACAATAAATTTTCAACAATGAATCAAGCATTTGGACCTGAAGCGAGGGGTGGAGCATGTAGCTCTCAGGTTGTATTGTCGGACACCAAAGTGCTGTACCCGTATGTTACTGTCTCAGATGTATTGGTTGCAATGTCCCAGGAAGGCTATGATATGTTTGAGCCGGAATTAAATGATAAAGGGTTACTTTTGATAGATGAGGATCTGGTAAAGACTAAACCTACTCGTGGAAAAATAAAGAGTTTCTCTATTCCTTCCACCAGACTTGCCGAAGAATTGGGGAATAGAGTATTTGCTAATGTTGTGATGCTGGGATTTTTCACTGCCGTATCCAAACTGGTTTCAAAAGAAGGAATGGAAAAGGCAGTTGCAGATTCCGTACCTGAAAGATTTATTAAACACAATCTAAAAGCATTTCAAAAAGGATATGATTATCATAAGGATTAATTATGAGTTACGAGATTTCGCGGAACATTGTAAAAAACGAATTAGTAGAGAAGATAGAAGAGCTTTCAGGACAAAATGTTTTTGATTGCTATCAATGCGGAACTTGTTCAGCCGGATGTCCTGTTGTTGAATATATGGATATTATGCCAAATCAAGTTATGCGTCTTGCTCAATTTGGTGCAACCGAAGATCTTATAAATTCCAAAACAATATGGATTTGTTCTGCCTGCCTGCAATGTTCCACCAGATGTCCCAAAGGTATAGAAGTTGCCAAAGTTATGGAAGCACTTCGTTCCATTAATTTAAGAAAAAGAGTCGGAACTCTTGATCCAAACCAGATAGAGACAGAAGACCTGAAAGATTTACCTCCTATTGCTCTGGTGGGTGCATTCAGAAAACTGACTGGATAGAAATATTAAAAAATAATATTTGAGGAAAATTAATGAACTTACCATACTATCCCGGCTGTACTTTAAA
>CBFDCX010000077.1:0-8232 GCA_965603415.1 uncultured bacterium | reverse complement strand
TGAAGTATGAATAAATCTAAACTTTAATCAGATGGAAAATGGAGGGTAATGTGATATTAATACAAGGTTGTAATTATTTAATGGGTAAAAACATACAAGAGAACGCTGATTTTTCTCCCCAACATCAGGTTAGTGTGAATTCATTTTATATCGATTCATATGAAGTTACCAACGCAGAATATCATGAATTCTGTAAAGAAACGAAGCATAATTTCCCGGAATTCTGGGATATTCCAGGATTTCTAAATAGTATGAATTCCCCGGATCATCCTGTGATAGGCGTTAATTGGGTTGATGCAAACGAATATGCTAAATGGGCAGGAAAACGACTTCCCACAGAAGCGGAATGGGAATGTGCAGCACGAGGTGGAAAAGTAGGAAAAGATTTCCCGGACGGCAGTATGTTTAATCCTGAAAAGGGTGGGATACACTGCAGACAAAAGAAAAAAGGTACACTAAAAATTGGAAGCTATTCTCCCAATCCATTCGGGTTGTATGATATGGCTGGAAATGTTTGGGAGTGGATTGCAGATAGATATGATTCAAACTATTATCAGAGAAGTAAGTCTCAGAATCCAACGGGACCGCAGGAAGGCCGATTTCGTGTGATCAGAGGTGGTAGCTGGCATTCGGGAATATCTTGTACACAAGTTCATTATCGAAATGCGCTTCCTGCAAACTGGATTGATTTTGCTGTTGGATTCAGGTGTGCAAAAGATTATGAATAATTCAGGAGATAATCATGTTTAAAAATTATCTAAAAATTGCACTCAGAAATATCGCCAGATACAAAATGTATTCTACTATTAATATTCTGGGTTTGGCAGTTGGAATTGCCACTGCTATTATTATCTATCTCGTTGTTCAGGGAGAACTCAGATTTGAGACGCATCACCCGAAAAATATCTATCGTATAAATAAAAAATACACCATGAAGGGAGAGACCAATTTAAATCAATCCACACCGCATCCACTTAGAAGTGCTTTACAAGAAGAAATTCCAGAAATTAAATCTTCGGTTCATCTCACTAACTCTTCCTGTATCCTAAAAAGCGGAAATAAAGTATTCAGGGAAAGAGGTAACTTCTACGCATCACCCAATATCTTTGAGATATTTACTTTCAATTTTATTCAGGGAAAATCAGAAGATGCGATCAAAAGCAAAAACTCCATTGCACTTTCTCAATCGATGGCAAAAAAGTATTTTGGTGATGAAGATCCGATTGGCAAGATCTTGACCAGAAATAACCGGGACGAAATGACCGTGACTGCTGTGTTTGAAGATATGCCGATTTATACAAACTACAATTTTAGAAGTATTCAGCACATCGACAACGTGGCTTATGAAGACGATTATGATAATTGGTATTCGCATTGGATGGAGACGTTTGTTTTATTGGAAGAGACTACCGATTTCGAAGCAGTTCAAGCTAAAGTGGACGCCGTGATGAAAGCTCATTTGGAAGAGCAATCTGGTGCAGTTCTGCAATCACTGAAAAACATCCATCTATATTCTATGGAAGGCAACCCAACAACCCAGAAATACATCTATATTTTTGGCAGTGTAGCCATTTTCATCATGGTGATAGCCTGCATCAATTTTATGAACCTGGCAACGGCACAGGCTACCAAACGAGCCCGGGAAGTAGGAGTAAGAAAAATAGCCGGAGCTCAGAAGAGATCTTTGATCTTTCAATTTATCGGTGAATCCATAATCTATACATTTATTGCCTTCTTGTTTTCGCTGTTTTTGGTAGAGGTGGGACTTCCAATCTTCGAACAATTAACCGGCAGAGCAATATCATTAGAACTTTTAAATCCTAAAATGATTCTTATTGGAATTGGCAGCATCATAATCCTGGGCATTATTTCCGGCAGCTATCCGGCTATTATTCTCTCTTCTTTCTCTCCCGCGAATATCTTTAAAACAAAGCTTGCATCATCTGGGAAAGGATTAACACTGCGTACGATTATCGTAGTTATTCAATTCACTCTAGCTGTTTCACTGTTGATCGGAACAGGTATTATATACTCACAACTGAAATTCATGCAGAAGAAGGATCTGGGATTTGATAAGGAGAACTTGTTCTATCTTCGAATGAACCGTGATCTGGAAGCGAAATATGAGACGTTTAAAAATATAACAGATCAAATACCGGGAGTGAACAATATTACCCGTTCATCCAGTTTACCTAACAAAGTTTGGAACATTATGCGTGGTATCACCTGGGAAGGAAATCCGTCTGATGAAGGCTCGGCTTTTGCATTTATTGCAGCAGACAAGAATTTTGTGGAAACAGTGGATTTGGAGATCGTTCAAGGGCGTAATTTTTCTGAAGAACTAAAAACAGATGAGAATGCTATCCTGATCAATGAGAAAAGCCTGGAAATGATGGAAGTTGAAGATCCGATAGGAATGAAATTCGATGAAGATGGTTTCGAGATTATCGGCGTTGTAAAAGACTTCAATTCTTTGCCTTTAAGCTATGCAATCGAACCGTTACTAATTGCGAATATACCTGATTATTTCTATTATTTAATATTAAAAATTTCCGGTGATAATACTTTAGAAACAATCGAAAGCCTGAAGAAAGCTTGGCTGGAGATCTGTCCAGATTTTCCTTTTGAATACAGATTCCTGGATGAAACTTTCCAATCTACCTACGAAGCAGAGGTCAAGGCAGGAACTCTATTTAGAGTTTTTGCTGGATTGGGAATTTTCATTGCCTGCCTGGGTTTATTTGGTTTGGCATCTTTCCTCACAGAACAAAAGAAATTAGAAATCGGTATAAGAAAGGTGATGGGTTCATCTTCCTGCGGAATTATCTGGCAGCTTTCCAAACAATTTGTCCGTTGGGTGATAGTAGCGAATATTATTGCCTGGCCGCTTGCCTGGTTCTTGATGAAAACCTGGCTGGAAGGTTTCGTTTACCGAACTTCTGCCAACCCATTGATTTTTATTGCTGCTGGTTTGTTGTCACTGGTTATTGCTTTTGTCACGATCAGTTTGAAAACATGGAAAGCAGCGAATACAAACCCAGCCAAGATATTGAAGTATGAATAGGAGATATTTATGTTTAAAAATTATTTGAAAATCGCAGTAAGAAATCTCGTTCGTTATAAGGGGTTTTCATTCATAAATATTATCGGTCTATCAATTGGAATGGCAGCATGCCTGATTATTCTGCTGTTTATCCAAAAGGAACTTTCTTATGAAAAAATGCACTCTGATGCAGAACGGATATATCGGGTATTAACAATTGATAAAGCTCTTGGTACTAACGATCAACGAGTTGGAATAACAATGCCACCACTTGGTCCTGTCTTACCTGAAGCATTCCCGGAAGTTAAAGATGCTTTACGGTTAACAGGCGGGCGAAGAACTTTATTAGCATTTGATGATAAGCCTGCAATATATGCTGAACAACTTCGAACAGCAGATGAAAACTTTTTTGATTTTTTTAATTTTCCACTTCTGCAAGGGAATCCGGAAACAGCCTTAAAAGAACCATTTACAGTTGTTCTAACCAGGTCTCTTGCCGATCAACTCTTTAAAGATGAAGAACCTTTGGGAAAGACACTCAAAGCCGGAGGAAATTTTGACTTAACCGTAACCGGAATAATTGAGGATCTTCCCGATAATACACATTTAACTTTTGATGCACTCGGTTCGATTAAAACCCTTGAATCATTAGCCAAAGCTAATCAACCGGAAAATGCTACCCGTCCGATCTGGCTTGAAGAGTGGCGGATGATAGGCATGCCAACTTATGTACGGTTCAATGAGGGAATAGCTATAGAAGGATTTGATGAAAAATTCACTCAATTAACTCGTGAACATGAGGTTAGAGAGAATTTTGATATTACTCTGCAGTCTCTTTTAGATATTCATCTCAAATCTACAGATATTATTTTTGATCCTGTGCAGAATAAAGGAGATGTAAAAAATATTTATATCTTTGCTGCGATAGCTGTATTGATCTTACTGATCGCTACTGTGAATTACATGAACCTATCAACCTCCAAAAGCACGGAGAGGGCAAGAGAAGTGGGAATGCGAAAGGTAGTAGGTTCAATGAAATCTCAATTGGTTCGACAATTCTTAGGAGAGTCACTTTTAATAACTTTTATTGCATTAATAATAGCGATCGGACTTGTTGAAATATCGATTCCCTGGCTAAATAATCTTACAGGTAATACAATGTCATTAAATTTAATTTTTAATCCATTTGTAATTGGTTTTTTATTGACTTTACTGATCATTGTAGGAATATTAGCAGGATTTTATCCGGCCATTATACTTTCCAGGTTCAAACCGGTAACAGTTTTGAAAGGTTCTTTTAAAACCGGGAAAAAGGGATCAACTCTGCGAAAGATTCTGGTCGTTTTTCAATTTTCTCTTTCCATCGCTTTAATTGGAATGACTGTGATAATACAAAAACAACTTTCTTATATTCAACATAAAGATGTAGGTTACGATAGAGAACAGGTTCTGATATTTGATATGTTTGACCGTTCAATGGGTGAAAACCTGGAAACATTACGGGATGAACTGGTCGGACATAGTTCTTTTATTTCCGTGTCAACTTCAACCAATATTCCCGGAAGAACTTTTGGTAGAACAGATATCACTCCTGAAGGTGCTTCTGAGGAAGACATCTGGATATGGAGCCAGTTTTCTGTGAGTCCGGAAACTATTCCTACTTTGGGAATGGAGATAGTTCAGGGTAGAAATTTCAGTCGGGAAATCACTTCCGATGCTGAAGGCGGAATTGTTTTGATCAATGAAACTGCAGTGAAACAGCTGGGCTGGGAAAAACCTCTTGAGAAACGTCTATTTTTTGGTCAACAGGATTCAGTGGGAACACAGATTGTTGGAATTATTAAGGATTTTCATTTTATTGGGATGCACCAGAATATCGAACCTGTCGTTATTTTCCCATTAATTAATAACACAGGTAATCTATTAACTGCCAGAATAAACAAGGGACAGATCACGGAAGCGATGAAATATGCAGAAGAAAAATGGAACGAGATTTATCCTGACTATCCTTTTAATTATAGTTTCTTGGACGAAGAGTTCGATAATTTGTATGGCAGGGATATCAATACCGGCAAGATAGTTAATATTTTTTCATTTCTGGCAATTTTCATTGCCTGTCTTGGTCTCTTTGGACTTGCCAGCCATACCACTTCACAAAGAACTAAAGAGATCGGTGTGAGAAAAGTAATGGGCGCAACTGTTGGTTCGATTGTTAAGTTGCTGGCTATTGATTTTGTAAAATGGGTTTTGCTCTCAAATCTTTTTGCCTGGCCTCTCGCCTGGTTTGGTGCAAAAAAGTGGTTACAGAACTTTGCCTACAAAGTGGATATCGATCTGTGGATTTTCCTGGCTGCAGGTTTATTTGCATTGATTATTGCATTTATCACGATCAGTCTCCAAACCATTAAAGCAGCGAATTCAAATCCTGTGGAAGCATTGAAGTATGAATAACACAAGGCTTTTACCATGTTGGATGACAAGGTAGATTTTGAGAATTGTAAATGTGAAATTATGAATTAGAAATGAAAGGGGAAAGGTGAAATTTATGTTTAAAAATTATTTAATAATAGCCTTTCGAAACATTATTCGGCACAAGGGATTTTCATTTATTAATATTATCGGTTTGGCTATCGGAATGGCAGTTTGTATTATCATCATGCAATACGTGAGCTATGAAAACAGCTACGACAGATTCCATGATAATTATGAAAACATTTATCGGGTTCAGTTCAATGTTTATAAACACGGAGAGCTGATCGTAGAATGTGCAGCTGCCGTTCCTGCAGTGGGACCTGCTATGAAGGACAACTTTCCAGAAGTATTGGAATATTGCCGTGCTTTCCCGGCATCCGGCATTATGACCTATGGTAACAAGAACTTTCGTGAAGAAGATATCCAAGTCGTAAATCCTGCTTTCATCAGCTTGCTTTCTTTTCCACTAGTCAAGGGTGATCCTGAAACAGCACTGGAAGGACCAAATAAAACAGTAATTACAGAATCAACTGCCAGAAAATTCTTTGGCGATGATGATCCAATCGGTAAAACTATAACCTGGAATGGGGATAACGATTTTGAAGTAACAGGTGTCTGCATTGATGTTCCTGAAAATTCTCACATCAAATTTACATTTCTAATCTCGCATGCTACTATTCGAGAATTCTGGGGAGATGAAGTCGATACTGCCTGGGGTTGGTATGATTATAATACTTATGTGCTTCTGGCTGACGGAACGGATTACAAAGAATTCGATAAGAAATTTGATGCTTGGCTTGTGAACGAGAAAGGTGAGGATTGGAAAGAAAGAGATGCCAGATATGAATTTCCTCTGCAGCCGCTTTCCAGCATTCACTTATACTCCGATCTATTGCAAGAATCCGAACCTGCCGAAAATGGCGATGGAACTGCTGTAAAATTCTTAACAATCATTGCTTTATTCATCCTGGTTATTGCCTGGGTTAATTACATAAATCTTTCTACTTCAAAAGCGATGGAAAGAGCAAAAGAAGTTGGAATACGAAAAGTTTCCGGTGCGAATAAAACTGAATTAATAAAACAGTTTTTAATGGAATCTTTCTTTATAAACATAATAGCGCTAATTCTTGCTTTTGTTTTTGTGGAAACTTCTGTACCTTTTTTCAAAAACCTTACAGGTTCGAACATGACGTCAAGCTTGTTAATTTCTTCCGGAATGTGGATCTGGATAGTCATGGTCTTTATCCTGGGTTCCATTCTCTCCGGAATATATCCGGCTTTCGTGCTTTCTTCATATCAATCCATACTGGTTCTTAAAGGTGCAATAACGAAAGGAACTCGCGGAAGTTTGCTCAGAAAAATTCTGGTCGTATTTCAATTTTCAATTTCCGTAGCATTGATTGCCGGTGCGATAATTGTATTTAACCAGATGACTTTCCTCCGAAATCAGAATATAGGGATCGACATAGATCAAACTCTAATGGTAAAAGGACCTGGAGTTTTTGTCAGCGATTCGATCAAAACTTCGGCAGTTGAATCTTTTAAACAAGAAATGAGTTCTTTGGCAAATGTGAAATCTTTTTCTGCCTCTACCAATGTACCGGGAGTAGAGATTTTTTGGGGAATGGGAAGCCGCAGCGAAGATCAATCCCAGGAAGATCGTGAAGTTATGTATCTGGTGGGAATTGATCATAATTTCATTTCAGCTTTTAACTTGCCGCTAATTGCCGGAACTAATTTTACTCCAGGATTGAAAGAGAATCAAACGGAAGCGATCGTAAATAGAGCAGCTGTAAAAAGGTATGGATATTCCACGCCGGAAGACATTATTGGTAAAAATATAATGATAAGTAGAGATACATTACGGGTGGCAGGAGTTATCGAAAACTTCAATCAAATGTCATTAAAAACAAATATCATCCCTCTGGCATTTCCTTTTATAGAAGCCAGTGGTGGTTTTTACTCCATGAAGATATCTGCGTCAAATGTGCAAAGTACAATACAGCAGATCAACCAAAAATGGGAAGAGATTTTTCCTAGAAATCCGTTTGATTTCTTCTTTCTGGATGAGCATTTTGATAAACAATATCATAAAGATATTCAGTTTGGAAATGTGTTCGGTATCTTCACAGGACTGGCAATCTTCATTGCCTGTCTGGGATTATTTGCATTGGCATCTTTCAGTGCAATTCAAAGAACGAAAGAAATTGGTGTTCGCAAAGTGTTAGGAGCTTCTGTAAACAGTATTGTATCACTTCTGGCAAAAGACTTCCTCAAGCTGGTTTGTCTGGCAATATTAATAGCGATCCCGGCTACATACTTCATTATGAATTCCTGGCTGCAGAGCTTTGCTTATAGAATAGCAATATCAGGTTGGAACTTATTACTTTCAGTAGTGATCGTTACGCTTATCGCAGCTCTCACAATTGCATATCAAACGATCAAAACAGCAAATTCAAATCCTGTGGAAGCATTGAAGTATGAGTAACTCAAAGCTTTTACCATGTCAGATGACAAGGCAGATTTTGAGAATTGTAAATGTGAAATTATGAATTAGAAATGAAAGGGAAAAGGTGAAATTGATGTTTAAAAATTATTTGAAAATAGCTTTTCGTAACCTGATGAAAAATAAAATATATTCTATTATCATAATTTCCGGTATGGCTGTGGGAATTGCACTTTTCATTTTGGCAATGCTTTATTGCCACTTTTACCTG
>CBFDCX010000076.1:0-8245 GCA_965603415.1 uncultured bacterium | reverse complement strand
AGAGTTGTTTGTTGAGTGGTGCCAACGACACCAGGTGGAGTAGTTCCTCAACCAACACAATAAATTCCCAGAGTTACGAAAACAACATCGTAGCTGGAAAGATCCCCGGGTAGTGTGGAAACTGTGGTGTAAGTAATTCCATTCGTGGTTAATGCCTGTTGTATTTTAAATTCACAGCCCACATAACCGGATCCTTCCGGATCGAGAAAATCAGAGTTGTTGTCGTTGTCCCATATTAGAACCTGCTGAGAGAAAACATAACACGGCATAATAAGAAGTAATAAAATTGAGAATAAAATGAATTTTTTTTTCTTACTTGCCTTCATAAAAACCTCCTTTATAAATTAATTGATGATATAAAATTGAAAACCGTCTTATTTTAGTCAAATTGTTTATTTATTAAAAATTAAATATAAAAAATATTATTAAAAAAGGCGACTCGTGAAGAGTCGCCCAGAATTTACAAGCTTCTATTTAAGAAGTATCATTTTTTTGGTTCTGGTATATGCACCAGTTCTCATTTTATAGAAATAAACACCGCTGGAAACAGGTTTGCTGTTTTCATCTTTTCCATTCCATACTACAGAATGCTGACCTGCTGAAAGGACTTCATCTACTAGTTTTCTTACTTTCTGTCCTTTGATGTTGAATACTTCAAGATTCACAAACGAAGATGTTTGTGCTACAGAAAAAGAGATCGTTGTTTCAGGATTGAACGGATTGGGATAGTTATCCCCCAGTTTTGTGTATAACACTGGAAGATCTTCCTCTATATTTCCAACACCATCAGTAGTCAGAAGTACGTCATCAATAGCCCAGAGATTGATTTGGTATGAGTCTCCATCAAGATAGAAACACATTTGGAAAGTAGCTGAACCTACATCTGCCGTAGTAATATCAACTGAAATAGTTTCTGGTCCAATTATGCCGCCTGCTGGAAAAATTGTCCATACATCAGTCCAGTTTGTACCATCACTGGATGTAGCCACACCAAGTGTATAACCTCCACCGAAGTCACTCACAGTATGCTTAAATTCCACAGCCATGGCTGTCATTCCGGAAGTATCCAAAGTATTTGTACACATCCTAGACATTCCTACAAAAGGTTCTATCCAAGTGATCATGGCTTCCGGAGCTACTCCACCTGCATAGTTAGTTGCAGATGAAGTCCAGCTAGTTTGTCCCAAACCATCTATATACCAGCCTGCAGGTGGAACACTACCGCTAAAATCTTCATAGAATAAAATATCTGCATCTACAATAGCAGCTACATTGGATGTGGCAATGCCACCATCTCCTGTTAAGTTGTAAGGTTGAACGTCGTAATAATAGAAACCAGCAGTAGGAATTGTGCCATCTACATAACTTGTATCGATACCGGCAACTTCTATTACCGCGTTATCAGGATATCTGACGATATGATATCCCAGGATAGGATTATTGAAAGCACCTCCATTAAGGCCGGTTGTAGGATTCGTCCAGGTTAAAGTTCCGGAAAGAGTGCCTGGAGCAGTTTGTTCTAATAACAAGCTTTCTACAACATTGGGAACATCTTCTCCAACCCAGATTGTACCTGATGCCGAATAACCTTCACCAAAATCGTTGTAACCTACTGCTTTGTAAGTATAAATTCCTGATGTAAGAACTTCACTATCTACATGTACTCCGGGGCCACCAATTACGGGGGTAGTATCTGTGTAAATAAGATCCTCTCCTCTATAAACCCGCATCTCATCAAGGTCGGTTAAAGGATCGCCATTTACCTGAAGAGTCGGACATGTCCAGGAAATAGTGGCTTCCAAAGCTCCACCTGCATCCGGAATTACTGCAAAATCTGTAGGAGCTGCAGGAGCACCTGGTTCAGCTGGTGTGTAAGGAATTGCAAAACCTGTCACTTCCATACTAAAGGGAAAATCACCAATTTGAGCAAATGCAAATGTGCTTGTGTCGATTGTGTACAATCCGGGGGGGGTTATTCCATCGCCAAAATAAGCAGCTGAATAAAGAACGCCGTCATCTTTATCGAAAGCAATATCCTGAGCATACGTTAATACTATTCCGGTTGAACCCAGAGATTCAGCATTTCCATTTGCCAAATCGAATAAATACAAATCCGTTGGAATGCCCCAACTAACAGTAACACCATAGATACTACCTTCGCCATCACCCGCAATACCAATCATCATACGGTCGGTAGGAATATTGTGAGATCCCACCAAAGTTGTCATACCTGTTGTCCAATCAACAGTGTATAAATTATAACCATCTGATCCATACATAATTCCGGAATCATCGTCATATTCTATTCCAGCTAATTCTGCACCAGTAGGTCCAACATAGGTCATTGCTCCGGTTTCATGATCAATTGTGTACAATCCACCACCAAACTCGCAAGCATACCAGGTTTCTTCATCTGCTTTCCAACAGGCTCCAGCCATGAAATCCTCGCTAGTAGTTGTTGCCAGTTGAGTAAGACCAGCGGGATCATTCAGCACGAATGTAACTGGTCCAGGCGGTGTGATTGAAGCATTGTACGCATAAACTTGGTAATCAGGGTCACGGCTCACATTTGGATTAGCCATTTGATCATAGTTTGGTGTTCCGATCAGTTTTCGTGGCGCTAATCCGTTAACATTTCTTACGACAGTTTTTTCATCAGTTCTCGCATTGAGAGTTAGACCAATGATCAGAAGAATTACGACCATAATAGTAATTCGTTTTTTCATTTTTTTCCTCCTTTTTAATAACTTATTTGCTGTTATCATATTCTACTAATTTTCGTTCATATAAACTTCTGTTATCTTTTAGCCATTCATCTACAGTGATGGCTTTATCCCAAAGGTAGTTGTACATTTCAATGTAAGTTTTAACAGTATTGGGTTGTTTTATAATCGAAGAACTCAACTCACCCGTTTTTGCCATAAAGGATTGATCAAAAGTCATCAATGTCTCATCGTCAAAAATGAAGAGTTTAATCGGAATTTTGAGAATAACTTTAACTTTAAAAGTGTCAGGGTGAATCAGGTATTCTCTAATATTGTTAAACACAAAAGTAGGAGACTCATCGTTTACTTCGTGAATCGTTTTATCCTGTCCGCCCTTTCCATGGAACTTATGATAAGCTTCTTCTTGCTCTATGACCTGTTTTTTTTTCGTAATGGCAAAAGGTGGGCATGAAGTAGAAAGTATTGATTTCTTTGATTCTTTTACCATGTCTACAAATTTATTGTGTGTGTTAATATTGCCATGGACTACTTCAATATATTCAGGCAATGCTTTTTCATTACAAGTATTTTCGAATACTCCCAATAAATTATCTTTCAATTTATTGATTTCCTTAAGCTGTTGTTCCTTCTCATCAATAATTTGTAAAAAAGTAATTTTCGGGTCAATTGCTTCAAAAAAAACTGTTTTACCAACTTGTTTCTTTGACACAAATCCTTTATTTGTAAGAGACTTTAATATTTCATATATTTTCTTTTGAGGAACTTGAGACAGTTTAAATATTTCAGGAACTGTAGATGTTTTATTACTTATTAAAGTAAGATAAATTTTGGCCTGCCTTTCATTTAAAATGTGTTTTACTAAACTTTCTAATAATTCTGAACTCAATTTTCACCCCCTATGGGGCAAGAAAAATAACCATGTGGTTTTGTGTCAATAAATAAAAAAAAAAACTGCCAAAGACCTGAACTGTATCGCAAAGTCTTATGGTGTAAGCTAATAGCGATATTCACAGTTGTTGAAAAATAACTTAATTCAAATTTGAAGTTCTGAAAGACATTATTTTTGGTAGGAACTGTTGTTTAAAAAAAAGCCCCGGCCGAAACCGGGGCTGTATTGCAACGTTGTACGTTGCGGAAGATAAACGACGTGCAACGTCGTAGTACATTACTTCATCAAAATCATTTTCTTAGTTTCCTGATAATCACTTGCTTTCATTTTGTAGAAGTAAACTCCGCTGGAGACGAATTTACCGGAATCATCTTTTCCATTCCAGATTGCTGTGTAATTACCTGTTTCTCTTATTTCATTAACAAGTGTTTTTACAAGCTGTCCTTTGATGTTGAATATTCCCAGAGTTACATGTTCAGGTGTGGATACGCTGAAGGAAATTGTTGTGCTCGGATTGAACGGATTGGGGTAGTTATGCAAATTGGATCCAACTTCTGGATGTAAATTACCTTCAATACCAATAAGTTGCGGTCCCAAAGATCCATCTAAATTCACATTCTGAGCATAAATATCCTTTGGTCCATTCCTATCATCTTCCCAGGCAGCGATGATCTGGTTATCACTGAATTGACTGGCTTCGCTATGAACTTTGCTGGAAGCAACAGAACACAATATCACCTGTTCAGCTGGCCATACATAATTACCGTCTGTATCCAATTTCATTGCTTTCACATAGGTATTCACAACATCAGTGTACTCTTCATAAATAATCATTAAATCATCACCAGCAGCCCGGACAGCAAATGGTAAAACATAAAGAGAAGAGATACTGATGATGTTATTTCCATTCGCTCCCCACAGCAGATTTCCGCTGGAATCGAGTTTTTGACCAGTTATACCATGGTTACTCTGACCACCATCTGTCTGCGACCAATAAGTTATTAATTCATTATTCCCGGCATCATAAACAGATTCCGGATAAAAATTCTGGCGATTCATTTCGGTGGAAAGCTGAACACCATTTGCAGTGAAAGCAACAGAACCATCAGAATTCACATGCTGAACAAACGGATAAGATATTGTTCCACCACCCCGACTGTCGTGCCAGGAAATAAAACAACCGTTATTTTCATCGGAAATAATGTTGAAAACCTGCGTCCAGGCAGAAATTCCGCCTGCATTGGAAACTATTGTATCGCCAGCCCAGATAGCATTTCCATCTGTATCATATTTCTGCACATAACAGTGACGAGTTGGTGCGTAAATTGGTCCGGTATCGTGGAAAAATTTTAATAGTATGTTATCGTCTTCCACAGCAAAAGGTTGAGGCCAGGAATAGGTATCTGCACAACTTAATGTTATTCCGAAAGGTCCCCATAGCAAAGTTCCATCAGGAGCAATTTTTTGCATAATTACAACAGCATCTGCTTGCCACGTAACAACAATATTGCCATTTGAAGTAACATCCACTTTGGGTGATACATCGAAAGCAGAACTATTGGAAAGTTCCAATCCATCTGCACCCCAGATAAAAGAACCATCAGGTGCGATTCGATATGCATAAACGTTGTTATTGCCAGCATTCCTGATATCCTGAAATGTTAAAATTGCGTGATTATCTGCATCCACGGTCATATCCCAATCCGTAAGCCAGGTCATGGCAGGATGACCACTAATGAGAATTCCATTATGATCCCACAATTCATTTCCCTGTGAATCCAACCTTTGCAGGCGGACGTCATAGTTACTCGAATCATTGGAGAACCAACCAAAATATGTGTCACCAGTTGGACCGGTAACCACTTTCGGAATTGCTTGTTCTCCTGTCAGATCGCAAATTGCATTGTTCTGAGCAGGATCGCTGCTCCACTGTGCTAATAATGCACTAACAGTAAGAGCCATCATTAATCCAAAAAATAGTAACTTTTTCATTTGTTACCCTCCTTTATTTGAATATTTTACCTAATTTATATCCATCGGCTGCACTGCTCATGATGCCACCGGCATATCCGGAACCTTCTCCGATGGGATAGAGATTGGAAATTGTTGCAGACTCGAAGGTTACTTTATTTCTTAATATTCGCACAGGTGATGATGTTCGTGTTTCAGGAGCCATTAGTATTCCTCTTTTAGTAAATCCTGGAATTCTCTTTTCAAATGAGTTCAAACCTGTTTTCAAAGATTTTGTAATACTGTGTGGAAAAATATTATTTAGATCACTGGAAATTATTCCTGGTAAATAGCTTGTCTTTGGGATTGAATCGTTAGTTTTATTATTCATGAAGCCGTTCGCTTTCTGAGCAGGAGCAAAATAAGGATTATCTGCCTTGAAGCATTTTTTCTCGATCTTTTTTTGAAATTTCATTCCTGCTAAAATGCCATGTCCAAAATCTGCTTCATTTACTGTGACCACGATGGCACTATTGGCAAATGCATTGTTTCTTTTTTGGAAGCTCATTCCATTTAGAACTAATCCATCTTTCTCAGAAGATGCAGGGATCACAAATCCACCCGGACACATGCAAAAACTGTAGATCCCTCTTTTCCCATCTTGTGCAGTGAGTCTGTAAGTGGCAGGACCTGTAATATTGAAATCGTTTTTTTCTCCATAAAATGCTTCATTAATAAAATCCTGAGAATGCTCGATGCGGAAGCCGACTGCAAAGGGTTTGCTTTCCATTGCGGTTTTTTGTGAAAGCATCTCAAAAGTATCACGGGCAGAATTACCGATAGCCAGGATTACTACTTCCGGCTTATAGTCTTTCCCATTAATACGAACAGAAGTGAAGTAATTATTTTCAATGTTAAGATTTTCCAGTTTACTTCGCCAGAAAAATTTGCATCCCTTTTCTTCCAGGTATTGGCGGATGTTAATCACAATATTGCGTAATCCATCTGTTCCCAGGTGGGGAAGAGCTTCGTATGAAATTTTTTCATCAACTCCGAATTGCATCAGGTATTGTGTAATCTTATTTGTGTAGTAATCATTTTTGCGGGAAGTGAGTTTTCCATCAGAAAATGTACCGGCACCACCTTCACCGAACTGCACGTTACTCTCTTCGTCTAAAATGCCTTTCTGCCAGAAATCGGAAACTTTTTTTACCCTGTTCTCGATCTTATCACCACGCTCAAAAATGTATGGTTTGAAACCCTTTTCAACAAGAGCCAAAGCTGCAAACAGTCCTGCCGGACCAGCTCCGATGATGAACGGATGAGAATCGTTTAGCTTCCTTTTTGGATTAATATAAGAAGTTGGTTCTTTATATTCCAGAACATCGGGATTAGTAAGATATTTCGGAGGAAGTTCAGAAAGAACAGTATAATTAAATTTCAGTTCATTCTTTTTTCGCGCATCAATCGAACGTCGCAAAATTTTTATATTATCAATAGACTTGATCCTTAATTTCTTCGAAAGTGCTTTTTTCAGATCGATTTCTTTTGAAACAGGAACAACTACATTTTTTATTAAATACAAAATATCTCCCAACAAATTTAAACTTCTTGACGTATATTTCTGTCAAGATAATCGAAATATTGAAATGGAAAGAGATAAAATAAAGATAGTTTTCACCGATCTGGATAGAACTCTTCTGAGGGATGATAATACGCTTTCTAAAAGAAATCTGATAGCACTAAAGAATCTGAAAGAAAGAGGGATCATCACCGTTATTGCCACAGGCAGGAATATCTTTTCCACCCGGAAAGTGCTGGGTACGGATCTACCATTTGATTTTTTAATGTTCTCTTCCGGTTGTGGAATTATGGATTGGAAATCACAGAAAGTGATCTATGAAAACCATCTGGAAGCATGGGAGATCTTTCGAACAATGAGCATTCTGCTGGCTTACGATGTAGATTTTATGATACATGAACCAATTCCTGATAATCATAAATTCTATTATGCCAGGAAAAAGGTGAAAAATTTCGATTTTGAAAAGCGAATTATTCTGTATAAACCTTATGCTGTACCACTGGAAGAACCGCCCCAAAAAGCCAGCCAGTTCATTTGCATCTTACCACCACACGGAAACGCAGAATTCAATGAAATAAAAAAAGAGATAGATTTTCTGAAAGTCATCCGCGCCACATCACCGCTGGATCATGAGTCTATCTGGCTGGAAGTTTTCCCGAATGGCGTTTCCAAAGGGCATTCTGCCCAATGGCTGTGTGCTGAATTGGGAATCGCTCAAAGATTTACTCTGAGTATCGGTAATGATTTTAATGATATAGATCTGTTGGAATGGACGGCACACAGCCGTGTGGTGATAAACTCACCGCAGGAAATGAAAGAAAAATACCGGGTTATTGCCAGCAACCAGGAAGACGGCTTTGCACAATGTATGGAAAAGTTGTTTCAATTCGATAAAGGACACTGAATGTTTGAATATCAGAAAACAGGTCGTTTTTTTGCCCAGGTTGCCGGTAAGATGGAAGAATTTGGAGCTGCAGAATTAAAAGAATTCGGTGTGAAGGAAGTTACACAGGTTTACCGGGGTATCTGGTTCAAGACAGATCTGGAACATATCTATCGCGTAAATCTGTGGGGAAGATTATCTACCAGGATCTTGGC
>CBFDCX010000075.1:0-8320 GCA_965603415.1 uncultured bacterium | reverse complement strand
CATTTTTCCCAATTTTGGTTTTTTCTCTATCATTACATTAAATTTCAACCTGTAAAATCAAAGTAACTTATAAATGAATATAGTAGAATTTGTAATACCTGCTTTTTTATCTTTATTCTTGAATTTCTGATTGTTTTTCATCTTGCTTTTCATCCCTTTTTGTTGGAAATAATCAAAAACTTCTAATACATCACTATTATCTATCATAAAATTCATGATAGTGTTATGCTTTAATTCATATTGTTTTTTTATTTCTTCATTATTGAAAGAATCAAATGTAACACCAATAAACCACTTTGTAAAATCTCCCCCATTTGTTTTTACATATGCCGTAAAATTACTAATCACAGTTTGAGCATAATCGCCATGAAAAAGACTATTACCATTCATATTAATCTCCAGTTTTGGTTTGTTCAAATTCACTTTTTTTTAATGATTTTCAATAACGAAACTGGTTTTTGGTAATTTAAGAGTCAAGAAATAAATAATTGATGGGAAGGTTGTTGTTTTCATTCCTAAGATTTTCGTGGGATGCAAAACAGGGATTTTGCGGTCAATTCCGTTCCCATAAACCTTCGGAACGGTTGGATCAAGAAAGAAACCGTTGAAAAGGTTCAACAAGAAGAGAAATCTTTTAAACCTTTTCAAGGTTTTGATCTATTTCCCTTCTCCATTTGGGAGAAAGTGTCTGACCACATTTGTGTGGTTCAGACGGATGAGACAATTCTCTCAGCGGCTTCTTATGTTCCCTTTTGCTAAAAGGGAATAGCAAGGGATTCATCTTCCAGCGGCTTTTCTTAAGTAACTTTGAAAAAGTTTATAAGTAAGAATCTCTCTATTAAACTTTTTCAAAGTTTTATTACTGCTTTTTTTACTCCCCTCTCTTGTTCTTGAAGAGAGGGACACGCCTTCGTTAAACTATGGCGGTGCAGGCAGCAGGGTGAGTAGAATGCAAAACAGGGGTTTTGCGATTAACTACGTTCCCAAACGGGAGTTTGGGAACGAGAGGCAAAACTCCCCTAACCCCTCTTTGTCTAAAGAGAGGAATTAATAAAATAGAAAATAATTTGACTTCTAAATAAAGATACCCAACTCTAACCACATAATAATCGATTAAATATTTAATAGGAGATAATTATGAATAATGTTATAAAAAACAAAGCATTCCTGCTGGTTATTTTATCTTTATTATTTATGAGCACATCCCTGTTCGCAGCAAAAGAAAGTTATACTGAATTATGGAAAGAAGTTCAAAAAACGGAGAGTAAAGGACTGCCAAAATCCACTTTGGAAATAGTCGAGCAGATATATGAAAAAGCAAAAGAGGAAAATAATGCTTCCCAGTTCGTGAAAGCTGTGATCCACAAAATGAAGTTCTCCGTTCAGGTAGAAGAATTTTCCGATGTAAAAATAATAAACGATTTAAGTGAAGAGATTGTCGATTCAAAATTTCCCATAAAACCGATTTTACATTCCATTCTGGCAGATTGTTACTGGCAATATTTCCAGCGAAACCGCTGGAAATTCTATGATAGAACAGAAACCATCAATTTCCGGCAGGACGATGTAAGCACCTGGGACCTGAAAAAAATATCGGTCGAAGTTATTGAACATTACCGGCTTTCACTGGAAAAAGCAGACGAACTGAAAAAGATAAAACTAGATGATTATAATGATATTTTAACCATCGGAAATACCCGGAATCTGCGTCCTACACTTTTTGATTTTCTGGCGCATCGTGCTGTGGATCTGTTTATGAATACCCAATCGGGTTTGATCTCGCCTGCATATCAATTCAAGTTAAGCGCTGCAGGCTACTTCCTGCCGGCAGATAACTTCATATATATGAATATCGTCAGCCGGGATTCTCTTTCGCTGGAATATAATGCACTTCTGATTCTGCAGGACCTGGTTCAATTCCATCTTCAAGATGAGGTGCCGGACGCACTTGTAGATGTCGATCTGAAAAGACTGAATTTTGTTTATGCCAATTCTGTTATCGAAAACAAAGACGAACTCTTTGAAAAAGCTCTTATCAAATTGGAAAAAAAGTACTCCAAACTACCGGCATCTGCCGAAATTTCCTATGCCCTTGCTAATTACTATTACCAGTTGGGAAGTCTTTACTCTCCCCGGGTTTCTGAAAATAACAGATGGCATCTAAAAAAAGCTTATGACCTCTGCCGGAAAATAAGTAAAAAATTCCCCGATACGATCGGTGCGGGAAACAGCAAATACCTCATTTCCAATATTACAGCAAAAGATATGTCGCTCCAGACAGAAAGAGTTTATCTGCCGCAACAAAAGTCGTTAGGATTGCTAAGTTACAGGAATGTGAATAAATTCTATTTCAAAGCTATAAAGATAACAACCGATGAACGGGATGAATTCCAATACAATTATAATTACGATAGTAACAAAAGATTTAAAAAGTTCATTTCACGACAGGCGGAAGGAGAATGGAGCATTTCCTTTCCTGATGAAGGAGATTTCCAGAGGCACTCGATGGAAATAAATATCCCAGAACTGAACATTGGAGAATACCTGTTACTTGTTAGTGATAATCCTGATTTCAGCTTTGACAGGAACGCTATTACCTATTCTTTCCTTACAATTTCAAATATCAGTTTTGTTCAGAGAGATGTAAAAAGCAAAAGAAAAGATTTCTATGTGCTTCACAGGAAAACAGGAAAACCCCTGTCAAACGTGAAAGCAAATATCTGGTTTAGGGAATATAATTATGATAAAAGGAAATACGAAAAAGTTAAATTCCCACAAAGTTTCACTACGAATGAAGAAGGATATTTCAGCATTCCCATGCCGTTCGTATCAGAAAGTAATTCATCGTATTACATTGAATTCATTTATGGAAATGACAGATTATTTACTGACGATTCTTTCTATGACTATTACTATGATCATGAGCAGGAAAAAATACTGAAGACGTTTTTCTTCACAGACCGTGCCATCTACCGTCCCGGACAGACAGTTTATTTTAAAGGAATAATGATAGAAACAGATGGAAAAACTAATGAGATAAGAACCAACTTCCAAACCAGAGTTTTTTTGTATGATGTGAATTACCAGGAAATATCCAGCTTGAACCTGACGACCAATGATTACGGAACTATCAGCGGCAGCTTTATGGTCCCGCAAGGTGTTCTTACCGGAAATTTTCAGATAACAGATCATTACGGAAGCATCAATATATCTGTGGAAGAATACAAACGTCCTAAATTTGAAGTTAAAATTGACCCACCAAAAGAGAGCTACAAGATCAATGATAACGTTAAGATCACAGGTTCTGCAAAAGCCTATGCAGGATTCAATATCGATAATGCCGACCTCACTTACCGGGTTGTGAGAACGGTTTCCTTTCCATACTGGTGGTATTATTGGAGATGTGTTCCATATAATTTATCTCAGGTAGAGATCACAAACGGAAGAGCAAAAACAGATGAGAATGGAAAGTTCGAGATAGAGTTCAAAGCAATTCCCGACCTGAAAATATCAGAAAAAGATGATCCCACTTTTACTTACCGGGTTTTTGTGGATGTTACCGATATCAACGGTGAAACTCACAGCACTCAGCAATATGTTTATGTGGGTTATACGGCACTACGTTTGGATCTGCAAATTCTCGATAAAATAAATAAAGATGAGGATTCCTATTCCTGCATTATTAATTCACAGAACCTGAATGGAGAATTTGAACCTGCCAAAGGTGATGTGTTTATCTATAAACTGAAATCTCCCGACAGGATATTCCGCCAAAAATTGTGGGAAAGAGCGGATAAATTTCTGGTTGATAAACAGATGTATTATTCCAGGTTTCCGCATGATGCTTTCACAAATGAAGATAACTTCTATAATTGGGAAAATGAAAAAACTGCTTTTGAAACAAAGTTCGATACAGAGCAAGATAAGAACCTGAATTTGAAAAAACTTAAAAAATGGGAACAGGGAGTTTACCTGGTCGAGCTTCATTCCAAAGACAAATATGGAAAGGAAGTAAAAGAGATAAAATATTTTACATTATATTCCGAAAAGGAAAAGAACCTGCCCTATAAAATGTTCAACTGGTTCGTGCTGGAAGAGAATAGCTGGGAACCCGGAGATAAAGTAAATATATTGATCGGCTCCAGCGCAGATGATGTGAAGGTTCTGTATGAGATCGAACAGGATGGAAATATTCTTGAAAAAAAATGGGTTAAACTGGAAGCTCAGCAGAAGCTCCTCGAAATCCCGATAATAGAGGAATATCGTGGTAATATAACCGCCCACCTAACATTCGTTAAACATAACAGGCTTTATACAAACAGCTATACGATAAACGTTCCCTGGACGAATAAACAATTGAAATTGGAGTTTGAAACATTCCGTGATAAACTGCTTCCCGGCGAAAAGGAAGAATGGCGAATTAAAATAAAAGATAACGAGGGTGATAAAGTTGCTGCCGAAATGCTGGCAACTCTCTATGATGCTTCATTGGATGCATTCAGAGCAAATTACTGGTATCTCAGTATTGATCCTTATTACTACGGACAACTTTTCTGGAATATAAACCAGGGATTCGATCTGGAATATTCCAACCTGATCGCCGAAAACTGGAATGAATATATATCTATATCATACAAAGAATATGATGCCCTGAACTGGTTTGGCATGAACTGGTATGGCGGTGTCTTCAGAGGAGGTAGGAAATCTGGAGTGCAGTACAGTTTGAGTGGAATGTCTGTTATGGAATCTGAGACTATCAGTGATAAAATGGCTCCTTCAATGAGCAAAGAAGCAACAATGTCTGTAACCGGTGTAGCAGGTGCTCTTGACCAAAGTCATGACCTGGGTGCAATCTCTTCTGGCGTAGATGGTGAACGATTGCAGGAGGTTGATCTTTCAAATGTAAAAGCTCGAACAAATTTCAATGAAACTGCTTTCTTCTATCCTCAACTTAAAACCAACGAAGAAGGTGATGTGATAATTTCCTTCACTATTCCGGAAGCTTTAACTAAATGGAAAATGATGGGATTGGCTCACACAAAAGACCTGAAAACCGGTACTATCCAGAATGAACTGGTAACTCAGAAACAATTGATGGTCGTTCCCAATGCACCCCGATTCCTGAGGGAAGGTGATGAAATAACCTTCACTGCAAAAATATCCAACCTGGTGGAAAATGACCTGGAAGGAGTTGCCGAACTTAAGCTCTTTGATGCTATCACCATGCAGCCGATCGATGCAGAATTTGAGAATAAAAAAACCAAAAAATCATTCCAGGTAAAAGCAGAACAAAGCACACTGGTAAGCTGGGATATTTCCATTCCGGAAGGAATCCAGGCAGTAACCTACAGAGTTGTGGCAAAAGCAGGGAATTTCAGTGATGGAGAAGAAAAAGCCCTTCCTATCCTTACGAACAGAATGCTGGTTACAGAATCACTGCCACTGCCGGTGAGAGGAAACCAAACCAAAACTTTTAAATTCAATAAACTTCTGGATTCAGGAAAATCTAATACATTGCGTAATCATAAACTGACTCTGGAATTCACTTCTAATCCCGCCTGGTATGCAATTCAAGCGCTTCCCTACATTATGGAATATCCTTATGAATGCTCGGAACAGATTTTCAGCAGGTTCTATGCCAACAGCATCGCATCGCATATTGCCAATTCCAGTCCGAAGATAAAACGTGTTTTCGATAGCTGGAAGGATACTCCGGGTTCAGAAGCTCTGCTTTCCAACCTGGAAAAAAACCAGGAGCTGAAAGCTCTTCTTCTGGAAGAAACTCCCTGGGTGCTGGATGCACAGAATGAAACAGAACGGAAAAAGAGAGTAGGTGTGCTTTTTGACCTGAACAGAATGGCGAACGAACTGGATAGTGCAATCAGAAAATTGCAGGAAGCACAGGTTTCGAACGGTGGCTGGAGCTGGTTCAAAGGAATGCCGGATAGCAGGTACATTACCCAGCACATCGTTATCGGACTTGGGCATCTGGACCACCTGAACATCAGAACTGTGCGACAAGATAACAAGGTATGGAATATGCTGAATAATGCTGCCCAATACCTTGATGAAAGGATCCGGGAAGATTACGAGTGGCTGCTGAAACATGCCAGCAATATGGATGATGACCATATTTCCAGTATTCAGATCCAATACCTGTATTCCAGAAGCTATTTCAAGGATATTCCCGTTAATGAAAAAAATGATAAAGCATTCAGCTATTATAAAGGACAGGCAAAAAAATACTGGCTGACTAAAAGCAAATATATGCAGGGAATGATAGCACTTGCTCTGCACCGATACGATGATAAAGAAACGCCCAAAAACATCATAGCATCGCTCAAGGAATTCTCGCTTTATTCTGAAGAAATGGGAATGTACTGGAAAGATAATTATGCGGGATATTACTGGTATCAGGCTCCTATTGAAACTCAAGCACTGCTTATCGAAGCTTTTGATGAAGCTGGTCAAGATAAGGAATCTGTGGAAAATATGAAAGTATGGCTGCTCAAACAAAAACAGACCCAGGACTGGAAAACAACCAAAGCAACCGTAGAAGCCTGCTATGCCCTGCTTCTAAAAGGAATAGACTTCCTGGAAAATGACAAACTTGCAGAGATCACGCTTGGTGATAAACTCATCGATCCTTCCAAAATGGATAATGTGAAGATCGAAGCCGGAACAGGATATTTCAAAACTTCTTGGTCAACTGATGAGATTAAATCCAAAATGGGAAATGTGAAAGTTGCGAATAAAAACGATGTTGTTGCCTGGGGTGCACTTTACTGGCAGTATTTTGAAGACCTGGATAAAATAACACCGCATGAAACTCCGTTGAAACTTAAAAAGCAGTTGTTCCGTGAAAAATTCTCTGATGCAGGAAAAGTGATCGAACCTGTTACAGCAAAAACAAAATTGAATGTCGGTGATAGAATTATTGTCCGCATCGAACTTCGGGTAGATAGAAATATGGAATACGTTCACATGAAGGATATGCGCGCTTCCAGCCTGGAACCGGAAAATGTGATCTCCCGCTACAAATGGCAGGATGGACTGGGTTACTATGAAAGCACCCGTGATGCTGCCACCAACTTCTTCTTCGATTATCTTCCCAAAGGAACTTATGTTTTTGAATATCCGCTGCGTGTAACTCACCTGGGAGATTTCTCGAACGGAATAACTTCTATCCAGTGTATGTATGCACCGGAATTTACTTCTCATTCGGAAGGTATCAGGATAGAGGTGGGAGATAAGTAACTCACCCTGCTGTCCCTCTCTTTAAAAACAAGAGAGGGAACATAAGAAAAGCAAGAAGTAACTCAAAGCTCCTGCTTTGAGAAAGGAGAAAATATGACTAAAAAAGATAAGAAAAACGATAAACCACAAGTTCTGAGAATCCCTCTGAAAGAAGCAGAAAAATTACTGAATAAAAGTATTAACGAGGGAACCGGAATATTAGAAACTCCTATCTCAAACATCAACCAGTGGAAGAACTCTGAAAAAAAATTCAATCATTGGAATGGCGAAAATTATGAAATTCTGAAAAATATATTCAAAAAAAATACAATAGCAAAAGATTATTCTTCTTCAGGATGGGCTATCGGGCGCATTTTTATTTCTAATTTGAAATTAGATGATAAAATAGCTAAACTCCAGAAGGATATCGAAGAAAAGATCAATAAACTGAATTCCATTAAAATGAGTCTGGGTGTTCTGGAATCCAAAACCGAAGAAACTAAAGAATCCGCAAAGAATAAGGTCTTTTTTATTCACGGTTCCGATTGTGAAATCAAAGTAGAAGTAATAGAGTTCATTAAATCTCTTGGATTGAAACCCATCATATTAAAAGAGCTTGCTGCTGCCGGAAAAACTCTTATCGATGAAATTCAGAATCAATCTGATGTTAAATATGCCATTGCATTACTAACCCCCGATAATGTCGGTGGTGTTTATTCCGAGGAACTGCGATTCAGACCGACCCAAAATGTCATATTAGAAGTTGGATTTTTTGTGGGAAAATATGGCAGGAAGAACGTGAGCGCACTTCACACAGAAGATACTGAATTACCTGCAGATTATCATGGATTTGAATATATTAAGATTTTCAGCAATGATGGTTGGAAGATAATCCTGGCTAAAGAGTTGAAAGAAGCCGGTTTTAATATCGATCTGAATAAAATATGAAAATCACTAAACCCACTCTTTTACTGAATAAAGCTAAATGCCTGAAGAACATTGAAATGATGGCTACTAAAGCAGTTCGGCATAATTTGTACTTCCGTCCTCACTTTAAAACACATCAGTCTATAGAAATTGGAAA
>CBFDCX010000074.1:0-8393 GCA_965603415.1 uncultured bacterium | reverse complement strand
GTTCCAATGGTACTTCGTAATTATAGGAATCTTTCACGATAGATAAAAGATCTTCATCCGAAATTTGTCCACGCAGGAATTTTTTCCCTATTTCAAAGGCTATTTCATGATATTCCAAATTGGAGAATTTTCTGATTTCCTCTTTTGAAAATACCGGAATTTCATCAGGCATGTAAAGTCCCTTGTCCGGTGCGATTCCTTTCAGCAAAGCTTCCCTGAAAGTTACGGGTGTTGCTTTCAGATTTGTTGAATAAAATAAAATCGGTTCTGTCATCTTCTCCTCAATTTTTATCTAACTTTCCGAAATCTCTTTCGATGAAATTCTTTGAGATAGGTTTCGTAAAGTTCTAATTTTTTAAAATAATCCTTTTATATAACCACCATCTACCTGCAGTGAAACTCCTGTGATATATCCTGCTCCCTGTGAAGCCAGGAAGGCAACAACCTGAGCAAATTCCTCCGGTGTGCCAATTCGTTTCATTGGAATGTCTTTTTCTAATTTACAGTAGAAATCCTCTATTGTACCTTTTCCACTTTCTGCGAAAGATTTAGCAAGATTCTCAACTCTCTGCGTTTTAGTGTATCCCGGGCAAACAGAATTAACAGTTATCCCAAAGTGGGCAACTTGGTTGGATAGTGTTTTCAAATAACCTGTCACACCCGTTCTGGCTGTATTGGAAAGTATCAGGTTATCGATGGGCTGTTTCACCGAAACCGATGTCATACCGATGATCCTTCCCCACTTGTGCTTTTTCATATGAGGGACAGTCAAATTACAAAGATTTATTGTACTTAATAGATTCAGTTCCAGAGCTTTCCGATAATCATCCAGTTCAAAATCTTCGGCTGTTCCTGCGGGTGGTCCCCCAGCATTGCATACCAGAATATCTAATCCGCCAAATTCTCCAATGATATCGTTTATCATTTCTTTAACATGATTTTCATCTGTAACGTCACAAGTAATTGCTTTTACCTTTCCACCTGTATCAACAGCGATTTCATCTGCTGTTCTTTTAAGCTTGTCCAAAGATCTTGAACAGATGATCACAATGGCACCTTCCATAGAAAGACGCCAGGCTACTGCTTTACCCAATCCCTGGCTGGCAGCAGTAATAAGAGCAACTTTATCTTTTATTTCCAGATCCATTTTCTTTTCCTATAATTGTGCTTTCACGCAATCAGATAATCTTTTTACAGCTTCTGCTAATTGTTCTTTTGTAGCAAATGAAAAATTTATTCTCATATTATTTTTTGCAGGATTTTCACCGTAAAAAGTATCTCCCGGAACGAAAGCTACTTTGAATTTAATGGCTTCATAGAACAACTTCATCGTATCGATTTTTTCCGGTAAAGAAACCCACAGAAATAAACCACCTTCAGGTTTTGTCCATTTCACACCCATTTCCAGTGGGAAATATTCTTTCATGGTCTGCAGGAAGACATTAAGTTTTTCGCTGTAATAATTACAGCATTTTTCCATATGAGCATCATAATTCATTTCAGTAAGAAAAGCTTTGCAGAGGTCCTGATTATATTTTGGTGTATTCAGAAGATTGCCCCCTTTGATATTACTCATTTTCTCAATTACAGCTTTCGGACCAATATTGAAACCTACACGAATTCCCGGGCAAAAGATTTTGGAAAAAGTATATAATCCGATTACATTTGTACCTTCTCTTTTCTGATCTAATGAAAATATGGATGGTATTGCTTCTCCGCTATAACGTAGATCACGATAGGGACTATCTTCTACTATAGGAATATCGAATTCGTAACTGAGGTCCAGAAGAGCTTCTCTCTTTTTTAAGCTGGTTGTAATTCCAGTGGGATTTTGAAAATCGGGAACTACATAAATGAATTTCGGCATCGTATCCATTTTCTGCAATTTGCGTTTGTATTCATCCACATTGGGTCCGTCTGCTTCGATATCTATCCCGATGATTTGCGGATCCTGCAACTGAAAAGCTACAATAGCTCCTGCAAAAGTCGGACGGTCGAGCATTATTAAATCACCAGGATTAAGAAATAATCTGCCGGTTAGATCCAATCCATGCTGTCCTGAAGATGTAATAATAATATTTTCCGAATCGAGATGAATATCATCTCTTTTTAAAAATTCGATAATTGCCTGAATAAAATCCACTTCACCCGGAACAGAAGAATATTGGAATACATTTTCCAGGTTATCTGCCAGTAATTTCTCCGATGCTTCTCTCATTCCAGATTTTAAAAACATATCAGGAGAAGGCAGTCCACCTGCCAGAGAAATTATTTCAGGATCATTCAGATATTTGAAAATTTTACCTATCGAATATCCTTCAAAATCTTTCATTATATTGGAATATTTTGATTTCCAGTCTTTTATCATTTATACCTCTTATTAATTAAATAAATTGACAATTATTTAATATGAACTTCCACTAAACAAGGTTTTTATACCTTTTTTCATAAATGCTTTTCCGTCTTTTGTGGCTCGCAAAGATTTGTAATAAATTACATCACCGATCTTTTCTGCATTTGCATTTCGTTCTTCTTCAGGTAAAAAATAAGTCTCCATTGTATCCATTTCACGTGCGGTTCCATCGCTCTCATATTTGAAAGTCATATTTGTTCCACTTTCCAGAACTGTGAATGCATTGTTCGTCCAATCAAAACCAGCTATTCCAAGATCTGGGTTTATACGGATATGAGCGGCAAGGCTAATGCCTTTAATACCGCTATCTTCCAATTCTTTGGCACATTGAATAAAGATCTCCGGGTTTACACCATTTCCAATATTGATCTCATATAATGGAGATGTCATATCGTCGCGTATGTACTCCTTCATAATGTTCAGCAGCATCCTGAATTGAACCAGGTTCTGTGTAGCCAGCATCATGGATATTTTTATATGAAGATTGGGAATGTCACGTCCGTAATAACATACTGCCACAATTGTGCTCCAACTGGGATTTAGGAAGAAATCCGCACCATTTGCCAGCGCTGTTTTGGTAACTCCATCAAGATATACAAGATGATTATCATTTGCAACCTCGATACCACCAAAATTACCAAAGAAAGTTCCCTGATTTTTTAAGATAAGATTGGATAATCCATTTCCTGCATCTGCTCTTTCAAACTTCTTTCCTGTAACTTGTTCCAATTTTTGGAATCCGCTTTCGGGTATGGGAATACCGATCAGGTTCGTACTGCAGAACTTGGAAGCTTTCATTATGTTTTCTGCCATTGTCAAGGTAGCCATCAGATCACCATTATAGATGTAATTATCTGTTAATGCTACTACAGAAATAAATTCTGATGGAACAAAGCAGGGTTCATCTGAATTTGCACTTTGTGCAATTCGCTTCATTGCATGATGAGTTACTTTTGCTCCCTGCCAACCTGAAACCTGAGCAGTTGCAATACCAAAATTATTATTATATTTGATATTATTTTCTTTTTCATAATCTCCAGCTCTGGCAAATTTCTTCACAAGTTCTTCCGCTTCTTCGATCATTTTTCCAAAACCTTTTTCTGCTAATATCTTTTTCCTGGTTTCGAAGTCTCTCATTTTCCTGATAGTTTCAGAAATCTCTTTTGCTCCACCATGAAATTCCTTCAATGCATCCATTGCCTTCATGTCGGTATCTGATAACAGTTTGTAATGCATAACTCCTCCCTATTTTTTTTTATTTATATTATTTTATCAGGATCAATCTGCCTGATTCGATTTTATATTCTGTTTCAAATCTATAGAAATACACACCGGAAACCACACTATTACCTGCATCATCCATTCCATTCCAGGAGACAGTATATTCACCTCTTCCCTTTCTTTCGTTTACCAGGGTTGTAAGTTTCTGTCCTTTAATATTATAGATGCTTAATTCTACACTTGTTGCTTCAGGCAAAGAAAATGACAAAGAGGCTATGGAAAAAAAAGGATTTGGAAAAGTAGATACCAGAGATATCTCTGACAGCAACTCAGGATGAGTGCTGGTATTTAGTATGAACAATTCTTCAGTATTAAATTCGGCAGGACTTAGAAGATAGGCAGGTATACCGATTTCAGCAGTTGACCATTTTATCAAATTCAAAGTGGGTGCAAATTCTATTGTATGAAGATTATTAAAAACTCCTGCAGCTCCACAAAGAAGATTCCAGCTTCTATGAACATTCATATTGCTATTTTCTGCAAGTGAATCTGCAATATTATCATATCTATAGCAGCTTGCCGGAGGGTATAATTTCCTGAAATGGTTGGTAGCTGCCAGATGATAAAGTGGGATAACAGTATTTTCAATATCGTCACGAACCTCAGTTCCGTTTGTGTTGTTACACTCGATTACCAGTCCGTAAGATTCATTTGCGCAGTGCACTATCGAACCGCTTAGATGCAGCATTTCCTGAACTGCATCTACTATATCTTCAGCATTGATTTCGTAGTCACCGTTATAATCATATATTTCAATACCATTTCGTATACTCAAAAAAATCGGATGCAGATCCTCTTCATTGGAATAATTATTATTATTTCCCATATTCATGAAAGCACATAAACCATCTTCGTTGATAGCTGAAAGAGCCCCAAACAAACCAGGAAAAGTAAAACAAGCCCAGTTTACTTCATCTACTTCCGAGGGGAAATGAACCACCAGCAGATGATTATCGAGAAGTACCGGATGCGGCATCCAATCCATATTACGAGTAATGACAAGATCTCCTGCCAGTTCGGGATCGAGTATAGTGCTTTCTCCCCAACTGGAAAGACTTGAGCAACCAAACTCCAGATCATCATTTAATTCACCGAGTGCCAGAATATCTACAATTGCATTACTCATAAGAATGTCTACAGAGTCCATATCACGTTGTAACACAGTGCTGTAAAGATCGATCTCAGCTTCGATCATACCATCGATGATGCCTTGAGCTTCCTGGATGTATTTATCTTCAATCTCGAAATTTTCCAAAAAGTAATTTCTTCTGTTTTCATAAAGTGCAGAATTATTCATATATACATAATAAATAAAATAATCTTCTGAGATCAGTTTGATCTTATCACCAAGTAAGTAACCTGTTGCATATCCACGCTCGTAATGTGTTCCCCATACTTTAAGTATTTTTTTTCCTTGAACCGTAAGAGTATCGCCATTAACGACCTGTGCAAAACATAATGAACCGAAGATCATCAAGATAAAAATTAAAGATACAATTTTTTTCATTTTTCTTCCTTTTTTCAAGGTTTTCTCAAAGTCAAGCTATGAACTACTCTCATAAAATATCAAATCTTCCAATTTCCTTTTAGGAACATGATGGACGGCATTTTCATCACGCCAGTATTTTATATCATCATTTCTAACATCATCGATCACAATTTCTTCTTTGGGTTTGCCCAAAGCTATCACCAGACGGATCTCATATTGGGCAGGAATCGAAAACAATTCTCTTAAAGAATCTCTGTTCACAGAACCGAACATACACCCGCCCAATCCTTTTTCCACAGCACCCAGTAAAATGGACTGACAAGCTAATCCCACATCATAAGAAGCGTTCTGATAGATTTCAACATCGTTCAGTACTATAATGTAAGCTGAAGGTTTTTCTCCTTCTTCCGGACCGTTCCAGTCTTTTAGATATCCTGCCCATTTAAGACAGGAAAAAACTTTCTCTCTTTCTTTTGAAGTATTTATAAGCATGAATTTAAGTGATTGTAGATTGGCAGAAGTAGCTGTAAATCGGGCAAGTTCAATAAATTCTTTCAGCTTTATTGTACCTATCTCTTCATCCTGATAAAACCTGCGATAACTGCGGTTTTTTAAAACAATATCTTTAAGCATAATTCTCCTTGATTTACGATAAAATTTTTTATAAAGAACTCCTTTTTTTGATTACCTTAATCAGCGGAAAAAGCAATAATGTCAAGGAAGTTAATATTATCAGGGCTATTCCGATCCCGAATTTGTCTGCCATTAAACCCATTAAAGGCGAGAAAACAGCTATAATAATAGTTTTCAGCTGCGATTCAGCAGATAGTCCCGATGCCATTACCCGGGATGGAATGATCTCGCTGATGAACGCCACATTCAAAGGGCGACGTATATTCTGAAAAATATAAAGCAGGATAAAACAGATAATTGTTACGGATAATATGTTTTGGAAATAGAAAATACCTGCCAGTAAAACAAAGATAAGACCGACAGCAAAACTCCAATTTATTGCACCGGTTAAAGACCTGAATTTATTTCTGAATCTTTGCGCATTCCTGGAAGCAAATGATGTTAAAAGGAAAAGCAGGAAATATACGACAGCAATGATGATAGTATCTCTTTTATCTTTAAAAAAAAGAAATATCGGTGCAGCTAAGGCAAAAGCTTTTAGAATAGGTTGAATATAATCTTTCACTGTTTTGAACAATCCATCGAAAAGAGTAGAATTAAAAAGTGCTTTCCTAAGTTTTGGGTTTTTGAAAATGCTTATAAAATCACGTGCAGTATCGCCAATATTGATAATCACTTCTTTTATCAGATTGGGATGTTTTTTCTTCTCTATAAATCCATCCAATTCTTTAGGATAAGATATCATTAAAAAAAGCGCAAAGAAATATGGGATGATAGAACCCAGAAATATGAACCTGTATTCACCGGAGTAAATTACGATAGCTCCGGCTATCAAAACAGCAAGTGCAGAACCCATCTGCGACCAACTGCGGGTGAATCCATAATATTCTACTTTCAAGTGAGTAATATTTTTTTGTTTTAGATATTCCAGTATCATAGCTTTGTGTGTGCCGCTGCGAAATGCTTCCCCCATTCCAAAAAGAACCATGGCGATTGCGTAAGATCCGAATTTAGGAAAAAAGAAGAAAATGGAAAATGAAAGGATATACGATATAAACGAAAAGATCATGGAATTTCTACGACCATAACAATCAGCAATAATGCCGGTGGGAATTTCCAGGATCATTATGGATATTTCACGTATAGAAATGAGCGTTCCGATCTGCAGGAAAGTTATTCCCTGCTGCCTGAAAAACAGTAGAATAAACGCATCGAAAAACCTTAAATTTTTCAGGAATCCATAAGCAGAAAATTTATAAAGCTGTAAGGTTTTAGGGATCATTACATTCTTCCGGAAGTTATTCTTTTAATCAGTTCCTGCGGCAATTCATAAAGCATGAAATCGTTTTCCTGTTCCCAGCTTTTAAAACCTGCTCTGCTGCAAAATTCTTTTATTTCATTATCAGGTATGAAAATCTCAAAATGATCTTTACCCATCTTTATACCTAACGAGTTAAAAAAGTTTATCAAACCAATGAATATCCTAAAATTTTCAGCTTCCAGGAAACTTATCCAGAAAACATCAGGATAATTTACTTTCGACCAGATACCTGCACCTTTAATCAATCCATCTTCCAGCCATGCAACAATATTACCATCATTATAGAATTTTCTCAGAAGCTTTTCAGAATATTTATAAGCAACCCAACCTTTCCCAATAAAGTGATTGCTCTTTTGAAGATAAGATGAAGTTTCCACAAATTGTTTTATGCTTTTGAAATCTATGTTAGAAGTGATTTTTGCAGAGATTTTCCGTTCTGTTTTGGTTAGATCCAGGGATTTTAAAGACATGTTAAGCACTCTTTTAAAGCCTGATTTCTCATTCAACTTTATGGATGCAATATTATCAAAATAGGTAGAAAATCTTATCGAAGTTATTTTCTTTCCCTGTAAGTAATTGTAATAATACCGGGAAAGTTTTTCTCCTACTCCCCTGGCATCACTATCCGGGTCTTTACGCAAGCCTTCCAGCCAGATATCGGTAGGAGTAAGGAATTTCAATCTACCAAATCCAACCAGTTTATTATTTTCCCACAAACCGACGAAATTGCCGTCAGGATCGCTTACCCATTCATCAAAGACAAAACTTATGTAATCATCACCTTCCCATATTTTGGAAGCGATCTCGATTACACGGAATCTATCTTTCTCCGTTATTCTCCGGATCATTTTGTTCAATATCTATTTGTTGCTTTGAAACGGTTTTTTTCAAATAGTTATCTACTATCGGTGATAAGAGCAGATAAACGAGTATAGCTCCCAGTATAACGCTTGACCAAACGTTGGAAGTGACAGGTCAGCCACCACTACGGCAACCGATAAATTTATAAAAGAGCCATCCACAGGCTGCTCCGATGAGCACTGTTAGAAGATAATAAACTACTTTCATTTCTTCTTATTTTAACAGAATCATTTTTTTAACTGGTGAGTTTGCTATGTTAAATTTATAGAGATAAATACCAGATGAAAATTCTTCAGCATTCCATTCAATTGTAGTTTGACCATTGAAAATTGAAAATTGTTGGACTTTTTGTCCCTTCAAATTGTAAATTATCAACTCCGTGTCTTCGGTGATTT
>CBFDCX010000073.1:0-8743 GCA_965603415.1 uncultured bacterium | reverse complement strand
TCTCATTATGAATCGACTCTACAGGCTGATCGGCATTTACGGTGCTTAAAAGCCCCTTTTTTGCATAATATACAATAACCCGATTTGTTTCATTATGGAATTTTTCTATCCTTTTTCTGATAGCCTCTTCAGTATCATCATCTCTTATCACCAATTCACCACCGCAGACATCACAAATTCCCTCTTGCTGCGGTTTTTTAAAAAGTACATTATAATCTCTTTTACATACAGCACAGTTTCGCCGAGCCATCAATCTTTCCACAGCTTTGTTATCGGGTAGTTCGAGTAATACAACCCGTTGAATATTAAAATTCTCCTGCAGAAAACGAACCTGTTCCATATTCCTGGGAAAGCCGTCCAATATAAAACCATCTACAGCTTTTTCCAATGCATCCTTTACAATTAAAAATACATATTTATCGGGAACAAGTTCACCTTTATCTATGAAATTTTTAGCCGTTATTCCCAGTTCGGTTGCAGCTTCAATATTTTTTCGGAAAAGATCACCGGTGGTAATATGTTCCCAGCTATATTTTTCATTAAGTAATTTTGCTTGTGTTCCCTTGCCACTTCCCTGAATCCCTATAAGAATAATATTCATTTTATTCATTAATATCAAACCTCAATTACTATTTCAATATGGTGAAAATTATTATTTCTTAGTTTGTCGTCAAGTTTTTACATTATTCGTTGGAATTAATTTATGGAGATTTATTGACATTTCTTTTAATATTTGTCAGGAATAATTTTGGAATTAAATAAAAATATTTGACCATTTTATGTGTTTCCCTGAAGTTACTTATATGCAAAAAATGATAATAACAGGATCGAACGGTTTTGTGGGCAGTGCACTGGCTAATAATTTAAAAGGAAATTATGAAGTTACATGTCTGGTCAGGAACGGTTCCAATGTGAATTTATTACCTGAAAATATCGAGATAAAACACATAGACTATAACAATATTGAAGAAATTATGGAATTGCTTCGTGGACAAGATATTCTTTTTCATACTGCAGCTTTGACCCGGGCAAAAAGCTGGCAGCAATTCAAGAAGATCAATGTCGATCTAACTGAAAAATTGATAAAATTTTATAACAAAACTTCATCATTAAAACAATTTATTTTTATAAGCAGTCAGGCTGCTGCAGGACCAGCACCAGACAAGAACACTTCCAAGCTGGAATCTGATGAATGTTATCCTGTAACCATGTATGGAAAGAGTAAGCTTCTGGCAGAGAATCTGATCAAAGAAAATGCGGAAAAACCATGGACTATCATTCGTCCGGTATCTGTTTTTGGTCCCGGTGATAAGGATTTTCTACAATATTTTAAATTGATAAAAAACCGTCTGGCGATGTTCATCGGCTTCCGGCAGAAATATTACAATTTCATCTTCGTTGATGATCTGGTGGAAATGATATCAAAAACAATTAATAATGAAAAAGCATACAATGAAACTTTTTTTGCCGGAGGAGCGGATGTGCTTTCAATACAGCAGTTTGTTCACTATATAGAAAGTGTGATGAATACCAGGGCTTTACATTTGCACGTTCCCCAATTTCTTCTCTCCCCCATTGCTCTGGTTTCTGAAATATTAACACTTTTTTCGCATCGTCCGCCTATTGTTAACAGGGAAAAGATCAAAGAATTTAAAGAAGATTATTGGCTTGTGAGCAACGAAAAAACAAAAAAGATACTGGACTTTGAAACTACCGGAAATATGCTGGATAAATTGAAAATAACTTATCAATGGTATAAAGATAAAGGATGGATATGACAATGAAAAATGAAATAAAAATCATATTAATTATTTATTTGATCTTGTTTATCATGCTGCCGATTATCTGCCTGGCACAAAACGAAATTATAGAAATAGAGACTGTTATCGATTCAATAGAAATATCACAACCTGTAAAAGATAGTCTGGAAATACCAGCAGATTCATTGGCTGTCATCGAAGTATCAGCAGATAGCATTTACATTCCTGCCGAAGAAATTCCCGATACAACAGGTATAAGTTTGAAAGAGTTGAAACAAAATTTAGAACAGTATCTGGAAGACACACAAAATAATAAGGAAAAGCTGCAATTCCCTTTTATATTATACAATGAGAATTTTCATCTGAAAACACCGTTCGATCCCGCTCTTCGATTTATCAAAAACGGATTCACAGTAATTCCGTTTAAAGTCTCCAACCTGCACATCCTGCAGAATTACAATCCCTTTTTCAATACGGAATATAAACGTGGTTTCACGATATTCTCGGAAGGTAATTTCGATCTGCCTGTTGCAGTTACCGAATCTTTCCTGTGCCTGGGAGAAGGTGATATGAATCATGCTTATATTTCATTCAGAAAGGGTGATGTTTTGGGTTTGAAGAACATTAATTTGAAAATTGATTACCTGGGGCATGAAGGACAATGGCTGAGTGTAAATGAAAACTCACGTAATTACAATCTGCATCTGTTCAGCAGCCATAATTGGGGTAAGATACACTTATACCATACAACGATCGATCAGAAGATAAGCACGAATAAACTGGCAAATGCTCCCGAATTACCGGAAAGTAAAAGAATAAAGGACAAGATATCGGATACGGCAATTCTATTTGAAAATAAATATATTAATTTCGGTATAAAATATGAAAATTTAGAAACCGACACATTGAATAGGAAAATATCTGAATTTATACTCTCTAAAAAAATGGAATTAGGAACTCACTATATCCAAGCTTGTTACGAATATTTTATGAATAATACTGATGATAACAATTTCCACCTGCTAACGCTGAATCATCATTCGCAAATTGCTTTCCTCAAATTGGGTAATAGTGGTTATTATCAAGATGAAGAAAATCATTTCTTTGCTTCTGAATTGAAATACACAGTGCTGAAGAGTATTAATGTAATTGTGAATTATAATGTTTTAAAATCGGAAAATATTTTCTTCTTCATACCTGAAGAGCGAACCGGAACCGGACTATCACTTGATCTTCCGTTCATACAAACAGAAGTTATTGCAGGAAAAGAAAATCTGAACGAAGAAAATACATATTTTGCAGAAACTACCAGCTATGCTGATCTTCGTTATAAAAGATTGCAGTTAAAAATGAAAAACTGGACTCTTTATCGTGATATCGAATTGGAATATCTTCCAACCCTGCAAAGCCAAACTTCATTGGAATTAATTCTAAACCTGGAATATAATAATGCCATCAAACTTGGGATAGAGCATGTTTATACATCAGAATATAGCTACACCTGCGATTTGCAAGATAGTATTGTCAGAGATAAATTCAGTAATCTTGATGCCTGGCTTGCTTTCCAGGTTACAAGTCGTTTCCAGATCAAAGTTGATGCGGTCAACTTGTTAAATATTGATCGCCTGTTCGCTTATCCTGTTTCGGAACAGCTTTCCGGACCACGGTTTAATGTAAAACTGCATTGGATATTTATAAACTAGAGCTTAAGGAGCAATAAATGAGTTTTATTAAAATAATACATTTTTTCATACTGCTGGTAGCAACTCTTTTTCTCAGCGTTGTAGTAACCCTGTTTCTGGAATATAATATGTTGGATATTAATCAATTAGGTTTTCAATTCACTATCTTTGCCATATTGGGAAGTTTTGTATATTTTACTACAAAATATCTGAAACTTACCGACACTCTGATCGTTGTTTTTGCTCTCTCGATTATCTACTCATTCATCCTGAAAAAGACAACTATGCTGAATCTATTAGGAAACTTTACTTTCCTTTGCATGTACAGTTTTGCATTGTTCCTTGTTTATGCACTTATCTTTGGGTCATTCTGGAATTCTCACATTCGTTATCTGCGTAATCTTTTTTTCAGCATCATAGCAGCTGCAGGTTATACCCTTGTACACATTGCAGTTCATCTGCTTCTTGGAAAACACTTGATCGGACAATTTATTGTTCGATACTTTACCAATGCATTCGTTATTATGCTCACTATCAGTACCGGTTTCGTCCTTACGGAATTCATTATATCTAAGATCGAAGCAATGCTGAAAACACCTGAAAGGATAAAACCTAAAGAAGATGAAGAGGAAGAGGAAGAGTAATCCTTCCTCAATTTCATTCATCAAAATTACTAGAATTAATAACTATAAATACTCCCACCGATAAATTCTCTCAAGATGGAATTCGAGGGAACAAGATCATCCTGAATATTATATATATGATCGAGGAGTCTCATTAACCTTTTTGCTTCCAGATAGCTTGGGCAATAATCTGAAACACTCTGTAACAGCGGTTGTACGTATTTTTTAAGAACGCCCAGTTCATATGTGAGAATACTATTGAACATAAAATCAGCATTTTCCTGGAAAGGGAAAATATTCGCATCTTCGCCTTCACGTACCGAATCCCACATCAGCAGCGTTTGTTCTGCTGTATGACCACGATAATTGTAGTCTCGGATTATTCTTCTAACTTTACGGGAATCGGTAGTTGGTATCCTGTTATGCGCATCGATGTTCAAATTATTTAATGCACTCACATAGATCTTCAATTTCTGATTGAAAGGTACCGAAGATGTTAAATCGTCATTCAGACCGTGGATACCTTCCATGATAAGAATTTCATCTTCTTTAAGTTGCAGTTTTTTATAACTTTGCTCCCGCATACCGTTCATAAAATTAAATTTAGGCAGTTCGATCTCTTTTCCGTTCAATAAAGCTTTCAGATCCTTGTTTAAAAGCTCCAGGTCGAGCGCTTTTATATTTTCAAAATCATATTCTCCATCTTCCTTTTTGGGAGTATGACTGCGAGGTAGAAAATAATCATCCATACTAAGAATATGCGGATACAGACCGTTAACTCTTAACTGGATGGAAAGCCGTTTGGCAAATGATGTTTTACCTGAAGAAGACGGACCGGCAATGAGAACCAGTTTTACATCTTTTTTCCACGTTATATGGTTAGCAATATCCACGATCTTCTTTTCATGCAGTGCTTCTTCTATCTGGATCAAATCTGTAATCTTGTAATCGTTAATTGCTTTATTCAAACCGCTAACCATATTTACTTTTAAAATGCTGAGCCATTTGTCATGTTCCTGGTGCATGGTAAAAAGATTTTTAGGGAACTTGAAATTTTGCTCTACTTCTGATTCTCCCTGGTGTGGGAATCTTAAAATTAAACCCGGTGAATGATATACGATTTCAAAACTTCTGATCACCGAAGAATTATCTGCCAATTGGCGTAGGAAATAATCATAATATTCTTCGCATTTATATAAATTGATATCTTTATATTTCAAATTCCTCACTATGTCATCCCGACCTTGCTTCAAAGCCTTTTCTTCTGCTTCTTTGGGAGATAATGTTTCCTTTTCTATTGGCAGAGAACGGTTGATAATACTCTGCATTTCAGCCCTGAGTTTTTTTACGTCTTTTTCGGAGAAAGTATAGCCCAATATCTCACCATAAAGTCCATCACCTATAGAATGTTCGATGATCAGTTTATTGCCATTGGAAAAGATATTGTGGAATGCTTTACACAGGATAAATGTAGAAGTATCCTGATAGATCAATTGACCTTCTTTGGAATCGGTGGAAACACAATAGAGTTTTACATCTTTATCTATAATTTCCTTCGAACTGATGTATCTGCAATCTATTTTGTAAGCTATAAGATGCTGCTTAATATCTTCACTGGCAATAATGTTTTTTATCTTAGTGGATTTGGCAAAAGCCAGCGTCTTAAAATGTTCATCATCTATCTTCAATTCTACTTTAAACAAATCATCCTCCATGTTTATAAAACAGCCTATTTATATTTGTTTCAACCGCTTTCAAGTCAAGGTATAATTTTCCCATTTGTACTATCTACTATTTTTGATTGACTTTAAAATAAGAAATTTAAATTGCGCCATCGGAGGTTGAAATGAATAAAAAATTAAAAAGAAATATAATTCAGTTTTCAGGCATAATAGGCGGCTCTATTCTTTTTGCCATAGCTTATTCCTGGTTCCTGGTTCCATACAAAATAGTACCCGGTGGTATCGGAGGTTTATCCCAGATACTGTTTCACATTTTCGATCTTCCGATTGGAATTTCAATGATCTTATTCAATATTCCGCTCTTCATATTCAGCTTCTTATTTATGGGAAAAAGATTCGGGATGCGTTCTGTTTTCGGGATGGTAACTACTTCCATTTTCGCTGACCTTCTTAGTTTTGAAAGTTTATATAAATTCGGTTTGATAAAAGACCTTTCGCCCTACACATACCAGACTGCCGGAAGAGCATTCTATGCCATGCTGGCTCCCCAGGATATTTACCTTTCGGCTGTTGCCGGTTCGGTTCTTCTGGGGTTGGGACTGGGAATTATTTTCCGCTTCCGTGGGTCTACCGGGGGAACCGATATTCCGGTGGCACTCCTGAAACAGAAAACCGGTATTTCCATCGGTACGGGTTACTGGCTTATAGAAACATTGATCATCCTTACTGTAGGGCTGGTATTTAAAGACTTGAAAGTGATAATACTTGGATATATCAACCTGTTCATTGCTACAAGAATGACCGATCTGGCCAGTGAAGGTCTTCCCTACGTGAAAGGTGTATATGTGATCTCGGAAAGAACAGAAGAAATAAAAGAAAAGATCTATGATAAAATAAGGCGCGGTGTTACATTTATAAAAGCAGAAGGCGGTTATACAGGAAAGCAGATGAATATGCTGTTCTGTGCTATGAATAGAAGACAGGTAGCCATTTTGAGAGATATTGTAAAAGATATCGATCCTGATGCTTTCGTCCTGCTCACCGATGTTAATGATGTGATGGGTTACGGTTTCCGCAGCCGAAATCTTGATCTATCTGAAAAAGGATAAAACTTTTCCACCTCATCCCCCAGACCTTCTCCTATCCGTCAAGAGCCGGACAAGTCGAGGAGAAGGGAGTTCAATTACTTTATATTTTTTTCTTAAAACCAGCATAATATAAATTGCGTTAAGAAATTGGCAATAAGCAAGCGTTAGGAAAATCTTCTGTTTGAGTGGTTTTCTAATTTATTTTTTAAATTCTACTTAGAAAATAACGAGTTAAGATTTTTTAGTGGTGTTTGTCAATTTTAGTAATTTATATTCGTCGGGAATTTCTTGTCCGCCGTAGCTTCCACCCTTCGTAGCAGTGCTACTGCGGAGGACGGGTTAGCGGAGGAGGATTCTTTGCTTCGTTTCTTTCATCGGTACAAAAGAAATGAAGGCAAATACTCGCAGCTTCTATCTGAAAAATTTTTGAACTATTCTTCAGTATAAAAAGAACACAATGATTTTGATTTTTTTCGGGGGATACTTGCAAACTATTTTTAATTTGACTGAAAAGAGAACATTTACTTCTATTGTTTATTGAAATTTAAATAATTTATAATATTTGAGGAGGAATTATATGTTTATTTTTCTTTATCTTATCCTGTTCTTCGTTGCAATTTATGTTGTTTCCAGCATGATGATGGTGAGCAAACTGAAAGAATGGGGCATAAAGATTAACTACCTATGGCTAAGACTTAAGATAATTTCCTATGCGAATCAATACAGAGAGATAACCAGAAAAGAAGCAGGTAAGACAGGTGGATTGTTTTACCTGTGGCTGGTTTCCATAAACTGTGCGCTGGTTTGTTTGATATTGTTCCTGATTACAAAATAGTATCATTATGTAGCTCGAACACTTTTAAAATTGACATAATCTTTTCAGGAAAAAACACTAAAGCAGTTAAACCTAACACAAGATCTCTTTAGACTTGTGTCAAGTTTCGCAGAGATTCGCTTTTTCTTGACACCAAAACCCCATCAAATCTTTATAAATTCTGCGCCGAGCAATGAATTCTAAATCAGGCAGTCACCTGACATGAAACATTGCCGACAGGGTATATCCGGAAACGGTTATGCCTCCCGTGTTTGGAAAGGCGAGAAAAAAAATGAAATTCTTGCCTTCTAAAATGCAATTTAGGAGGTTTCTTTTTTTATGAAATGGCTGGCTCGCTATTCTTCACAAGATCTGCTCTACATTGCGATTCTAAGCGCTTTAGGACTGGCTGTTAAACCGATCATTATACCACTGATACATCTTATCTCTGCTCCCCTGATGATACCCGGTGGCTCACTTGCAGGTGGTTTCTTTATGATGTGGATCGCCCTGGCAATTGCTATTGTAAGAAAACCCGGTGCCGGACTTCTGGTAGGGATCACGCAAGCTATTGTTATTGTTTCACTGGGCTATTTCGGTAATCATGGTGCGGTTTCTTTGTTAAGCTATACACTGCCTGCAGTTTCGGCTGAACTCATAGCTATTCTGTATAAAAATAAAGGCAATCTTTTTGCACAGGTAAGCATTTGCACTTCTGCAAATATCACAGGTGCACTCATTGTCACGTTATTGATCATGCGGTTAGCACTTATACCTCTATTGATCTCGCTTGTAGCTGCATCTATATCAGGAATAATCGGAGGAATATTGTCATTTTCAATTCTTAAAAAACTAATAATGTATCATATTATTTATCAGGAAGACAAATAATGAGATCGAGAATTATAATTGTTTTTATTTTCCTTTACATCGCCGGATTACAAGCTCTGCAGATTACTCATGAAAACAATGAGTTTCAGCTTACTTTAAAAGAATTTTCCCAGTACACACAGCGGTCGTTTACCACACAACGCGAAAAAGATTGTGAGACCCAAAAAGACTCCTGGGAAGGAATCACAATTCTTTCCATACTG
>CBFDCX010000072.1:0-8747 GCA_965603415.1 uncultured bacterium | reverse complement strand
TTTTCAAAAGAAGAATTCAATTCAATGATATTATCATCTTCCCAATCCAGGAAATAACGTGACCAGGCACAGGGAAGCGGAGGAACAAAACCGTTGGCATTCCACACACCCGTACCCATCAATCCAAAGGAGCCAATACCGGCAGAAGATCCATTATCACTGTCATTATCGAAGAGCGTGGGCAGACCTATCTGGTGACCGAACTGGTGACAGATAACCCCCAGGAGACCATAGACTGGATCTCCTATTATAAAATCAGGCTGCCATTCTGTTTCCGGCATTATTACAAATTCTTTCAAGATAATATTATCGTCTGTTCCTATGCCGGGAAAATCATCATTCTCCGGATCGATACCGGCTTGCAAAGATCGTCTGGTTAGAAAAGTGCTGAACAACTCTTCTAAATTAGTACTGTTAATATCAGATTCCTGTCCGGCTCCGGCATGGATGATCATTATCGCATCGTAATCGTTATAATCCAGTTGATCATCTGCAATTTCCACAACTTCCTGTACAAGTTCACAAACTCGTTCCAATGAGAGATCATCATCGCCATAATAGCCCATTTCCTGAGAAACGGTGATGATATTTTCCCATACTGTATAATTTTCTTCAGTAAGAACATATTGACCGTGCGAAGCATCATCAAATAAAGAGGTCATATGAAAAAGTAATCGTTCAAAATATTCCTTATCATGTGCCAGGGAATCCGGGTAGTCGGGGATCAGGTCAAATGTAATATCGTTAAATTCCACCATCAAAGCCAAAATACTTTGCGGCAGATCTCTGCTCCTATTTGGATTTGAACGGGAATAGATTTCGGAAGGGTATTCTTTATAATTTGGTAATCCGGTAGTTTTTCCGGGTACAGGTGGAACGGCAGAAAGGAAAACAGAGATTAATCCAACCAGTACAGAAAGACAAAAACCTTTTTTCATTTACTCTCCCAGAAAAATATGCAAACACCCTCTTATCGTGCGGACAAGAGGGTATTATGATTTGTTTTTTTGTAAAACGACTTTTTAAACTTTACCAGCTAAAATATCTTTTTCATTACATTTACACATGCTAACGAATTCGTACTTTGGCGTCCAGCTATCTGCTTTGGATTTACGAGCTCGAACAAGCTTAACTCTTTTCATTTCTGTGTTGCATGTGGGGCAGATAACTTTACCTACAGTACTGATATCGTGAGCAAGTTTTGCTGCGAATGACCTTCCTTTTGGCATTTTATTCTCCTAATATTATACTTCTAAACATGTTTTCCATTTCCGGTTCATACTCTTTCCATATATTCACCGGTTCTGGTATCGATCTTTATTTTATTGCCCACTTCTATAAAGAAGGGAACAGTAATATTCAATCCTCTATCCGTTACAGCTTTCTTGCCGCTTACGGAAGCGGAGTTTCCTTTCACATTGGGTTCGCATTCTGTGATTTCCTGGATTACAGTTACCGGAAGTTCTATTCCAAGTATTTGACCTTCCGGATCGAGCCTCATAGCTATTTCCATATTCTCGATGAGAAATTTATCGTTAATTCCGATAACTTCTTTGGCAACCTGTATCTGCTCATAAGTATTGCTATCCATAAAAACATAGAATTCACCATCGAAGTAAAGATATTCTTTTTTATGTTTTTCCACCCGTACTGATTCCAGTTTTTCACTGGTGCGGAATGTGTTATCGATAACTTTACCAGTCTTCACATTCTTCAGTTTTGTACGAACAAAAGCAGCGCCTTTACCGGGCTTAACATGCAGGAATTCAACAATTTCATAAAGATCATTCTTGAACTTGATTATCATGCCATTCCTGATATCGGAAGTCGACGCCATTTTCTCTCCTTAATCCTATCCATATCACCAGCTTAAATGATAATTTAACTCATTACAACCGTGAGAGCTAAAAATAAATATTACATATTTATGGCAAGGAAAATTTATCTGAAACCGATGTATAAGAACATTCATTAAATATTAAACCAAAGATACCACAATTTTATAACTTCCAATTGACAAAGAAAAGAATGTTATTTTTTTGTGATAGCTGAAAGTTAATAACTAATAGGAGAAGAGATGCGATATATTCTTTTAATAGCTTTAATGTTGATGTTTTCCCAGCTAATGGGAAATTCAATTTTCTCTTTTGATGGCATGCCACAAGAGTACAACGGCAATGACGTTTATGGATTGGGAATGGGCGAAACCGGTTCGGGTGACCTCTTTCGCATCAATCCGAATTTTACTAATCCATCTGTAGCAACCACTACAGACAAGGTTCTTTTTTCCACCGGTGTTTCCCTGGGCTGGATGTGGTATAAAGATACAGATGACAACAAGTATCGAGATGACGGGATTTATTTTCCATATTTTTCTATAGCCGTTCCACTCAAGAATCACAGGATCGGATTTAATTTTAATTCTATGTACAGCGGTAATTTGGAAAACGAGAAAGAAACTATCTGGACAAGCGATTTTGGGGATACCCTGAATTATTCCGAAACAAACAAGCTGAGTTCAAATGTTTACCGGGCAGATGCAATATATGCTTATAAAAATCCGTATGTAAATTGGGGAATTGCGGTAAATTATTATATTGGTCACCGCATTCGTTATTGGAAGCTTGATTTCGATGAATATACAATGGCAGAAACAAAATATGAAATCGAGAAGACCTTTAAAAATCCCGGAGTTACAGTTGGTCTAAGTAAAAAATTGAATAACTTTTCATTGGGTGCAACATACTCTTCTTATGCCAAATTGGAAGGAGACGTTATTTATAAATATGGGCATACTCCCTATGCTGATACACTTAGTCTGGCAGACGATTTTTTATTCGAAATACCCGCTAGAATTTCGGGAGGATTGACCTGGAAATTCATTGATAAATACAAAGCTTCTTTCGATGCCTATTACGCAATGTGGGAAGATACGGAATCTTACGATAAGAATTCTATAAAAATTGGTTTCGGACTGGCTTACGATCCTTTGAGTGGTTATGGAGGCTGGTTGGAACGAATTCCAGTGCGCATTGGTGGATATTACCGTGAACTTCCTTTTGAAAAGAAACAGGAAAAAATTACTGAACAGGCTCTAACGTTTGGGCTATCTATTCCACTTAAGTCACCGAATAAGAAAATTGAACTTGCCGTAAAATATATGACTCGTGGTGATATTGATAAACATGGATTCAGTGATGAATCATTGATGTTTTCTTTCGGAATAACCGGATTTGATATTTTCAGGAAGCGACCCAAAAAGATCGAACATCGCGATATTCCTGAAGAAGATCGCAGGTAAAGTATTTAATGAAATTTAAGTGGAGCTATAACGAAAACCATAATCTCTCTATTTTTGAGCAGATCCTGAAGAACAGGAAAATCTCGGAATCTTTCCTTTATTCATCTCTGAAAGATCTTCCGGATATGTCTTTTATGAAAGATCTGGATAAAGCTGCGGAAAGGATCATATCTGCCGTTCATAAAAAGGAGAAGATCATTATCTACGGTCATGACGATATGGATGGTATTACTTCTACCTACCTGATATTTGACTTCCTGGAAAAGATGGGCTCTCAAAATCATTATTATTATATTCCAAACCGCCAGCTGGACTGCCATGGTATTCAGAAAAAATTTATCGAAAAATTAGAACAGCAAAAAATAGAATTGCTGATAACTGTGGACGGCGGTATTTCTGAATTTGATGCTATCCATGAAATTCAGGCAAATGGTACCGACGTTGTAATTACAGACCATCATTTGATCCTGGATGATAAGGTTCCCGATGCCTTTGCTGTGATCAATCCCAAACAGAGCGATTGCAACTATCCTTTTAAAATGCTGGCAGGTGTTGGCGTTATCTATTTTCTTATTCGAAAACTTGCTGAAAAGCTACAGACAGAATTTGATAAAAACTATCTTTTCTGGGTTGCGGTGGGAAGTTATGCCGATAAGGTACCATTGGTGGAAGCGAACAGGACCTTCATGAAAGAAGTGTTGGATAACTGGCATTCATTTGACGATTTAACTCTGGAAAAACTTAAGCCATTCCTGAGACCTACGCTAAGTTATCATAGTCGTATTTATGTTATTAACCAAATTATTAGGATACTATCGAGCGGGCGTATGAAGGACGGTCAGAATTTAACCATGAATCTGTTTCTTGCTCCCGCTGAAGAGAAAGAAATTATTGCCAGGAAGTTGATTGAAAGGCAACAGATACAAGAAGAAGCAATAAAAAAATGCCGGAAATATCTACAACAAATCGCACCCGAAAACGCAAAACACCATTTCATCTATTTTGATAAAAATGGCGAAATACCCATTGAATTGCTTGGTTATTGTACTTCCCAAATTTCCAAGACCCATAAGATCCCGGTAGTTTTTCTTTGTCACAAGAATGGAAAGATCGTAGGTGAAGGACGCTGTACGGAAGGCTTTAATCTGGTTGATGCTTTTGCTCACTGTCAGGAACATCTGATCCAGTTTGGTGGACACACTCAGGCAGCAGGATTCAGTATGAGGAAAAAAAACATTGATCAATTCCAGAGTAAATTTAAGGAATTTGTCCAACTAAAAGAATTAGATATTGAAGAAAACAGGCGCATCAACATCGATGCTGTTTTTGCTTCCAATGATTTCAATAAATTTGATGAGTATCTCCAGATGGATTATCAATTGCTGCAGCCTTTCGGTAAGGGAAATCCCAATCCCCATTTTCTTATGAAGAATTACCTTCCCAAACGCGATCATCAGAAAGTAAAGATAAAAGGTTCGAATAATAATCTTCTTCCGGATGAGTGTTATAATGTAGTTTTCAAATTCAAGGGTTTTTCATTTAACTTGATAGATCACAGGAAAGCAAATTATTTATTGTAAAATTTTGAGGCTATATGAAAATAAATAGAGAGCTATGTGATATTTGCGGAACCTGTGTAGCGGTATGCCCCGCCGATGCAATAGTTGTATCCGAATTCAGAGTTGATATTGATAATGAGAAATGTACCAACTGTCTAAATTGTCTGAAGGTGTGTCCCATTAAAGCTATCGAGGAAGATGACTAATGGTACAGGATAGATACGATGTAGTTGTTGTCGGGGCAGGACCTGCTGGTAGTGTGGCTGCCAGGTTTGCAGCAGAGAACGGAGCATCGGTTTTAATGTTGGAACGTGATCGAGAACCTGGCATTCCAGTGCGTTGTGCCGAAGGCGTTTCTCATAACGGAATAGCTCCTTTCATCGATGTTGACCAGCACTGGATAGCAAGCCGCATTGATGTGGCAAAACTGCATTCTCCAAATGGTAAAACTGCTAAAATGTATAATAATGGATTAGGTTACGTTTTAGAACGAAGGGTCTTCGATACAGCTCTTTGTGAACTTGCTGCTAAACATGGAGCACATCTTATTACCAAAGCAGACGCTCTTGACCTGTTATGGGAAGATGGAAAAATAGCCGGAGTAAAATATAAATATTCAGGTGAGATAAAAGAAGTTAAATGTGATATTGTTATCGGTGCAGATGGTGTGGAATCCCGCGTGGGAAGATGGGCAGGAATTAAAACTGCTGTCCGCCTGGAAGATATAGACACATGCGCTCAATATACACTCACCGATATTGATATTGAAAAAGATACTTGCGAATTTTATTTTGGAACCAAGATTTCTCCCGGCGGCTATATCTGGATCTTCCCGAAATCCGATAATACTGCTAATGTTGGCATTGGCTTATCGGGACATCTTTCCCACACCAAAGGACCTAAAGCATATCTGGATGAATTCGTGCAGAAACGCTTTCCCAATGCAAAAATAACTTACACAATGTACGGCGGAGTTCCTACCGCAGCTACTTTAGATGAGATCGTGAAGGATAACATTATGCTGGTGGGTGATGCGGCTCGTCAGGTCAATCCTATCACGGGAGGAGGCGTTGTGCAGGCAATGATCGCCGCAAGTATTGCCGGGAAAGTGGCAGCAAAGGCTGTAAAAGAAAAACGGTTCGATGTAAAATTCTTAAAAGAGTATAGAAAAGAATGGGATAAACAATTGGGTAAAACGCAGAAAACCATGTTCCTGATGAAAGAAAAATTTATGAATATGAATGATGAGCGATTTAACAGGATCGTAGAATTCTGCCAGAAAATCCCCAAAGATAAATTCAGTCTGAAAGCGCTTTTCACCGAAGCCTTGAAAGGTGATCCTAAATTGATGATAGATGTGGCAAAGGCTTTCATTGTAAGTAAGATCAAAATGAAATGAATGAGAAACAGAAAAGAGAGTTTTTTCGCAAAACCATTCATATAAGTGCCCTGATCCTGCCGTTTTCCTACCGGTATTTATTTCATTATGACAGGAAACTGGCTTTAATTGTTCTGGTTCCACTTACATTGATAGCTCTTGTAATCGAAATAGCACGGATCGAACATAAAACAATTAAAAGGATTTTTCTGGATTTTTTTGGTCTTATGCTGCGTGAGCATGAATTTCACGATTTCACGGGTGCTACTTACATGATGATCTCAGCTTTGATCTGCATCGCTGTTTTTCCTGCTGATATTGCTTTTGTAGCTATTGCCTTTCTGGCTATAGGCGACACACTGGCTGCGCTGGTGGGAATTCCTTTTGGAAAACGTAAACTTTTTGGAACGGATAAGAGTTTGGAAGGGAGTATGGCTTGTTTTATCGGAACTTTTATTTTTGCACTTTTCTTCTTAAACCCGTTTATTGCCCTGGCTGGAGCAATAGTTGCAACCATTGCTGAAATTTTTCCCCTGCCGGTGGACGATAATATTAAAATTCCAATTTCAGCAGGAATTGTAATGTCTATGGTGAATCTGATTTTTTAAGTAAATTTTTGTACGAGGTAGAATATGAAATTATCATTTGTAATTCCAGTTTATAACGAAGCTCAAAGTCTAAAGCAACTTTATTCAGAGATAATCGAAAACACAGGCAACAGAAAATACGAGATCATCTTTGTAGATGACGGCTCTACAGATCACAGTTTTGAAATTATGCAGGAACTGGCTAAAGAAGATAAAAACGTGAAGATAATCCGCTTCAGAAAAAACTTTGGTAAAGCAGCCGGATTGCAATCGGGATTCGATGCAATTATCGGAGACATTATTTTTACAATGGATGCAGACCTGCAGGACGATGCGAGCGAAATCCCAAACTTTATAAAGAAGCTGGAAGAAGAATATGACTTGGTAACAGGATGGAAAAAGAAACGTAAAGACCCAATTTCTAAAACAGGACCTTCTAAATTTTTTAATTCTATTGTATCATCATCCTTCGGATTAAAGCTTCACGATTTTAACTGTGGATTCAAAGCTTACCGCAGAGAGGTTATAGAAGAGCTGGATATCTATGGAGAAATGCATCGTTATATTCCTGCCCTGGCTCATGCTAAAGGATTTAAAGTAGCTGAAATTCCGGTTCATCACCGGTCACGCAAATTTGGAAAATCCAAATACGGTGCAGAAAGATATTTGCGGGGATTTCTGGATCTGTTGACGGTAAAACTGGTTACAGGATACATTCACAGTCCTCTCTATCTTTTCGGCAGGATCGGATCAACATTCAGCCTGGCAGGTATTCTTATCGGTTTGTATCTCACCATAATGAAACTCGGTTTCGGTCAGCCATTGTACAATCGTCCGCTTTTATATTTATCCACCCTGCTGATTATACTTGGTCTGCAGTTTTTCTCGATCGGGCTTCTGGGGGAACTCATCGTGAATCAGAATCGAAAAGGTAATAGACTTAATAAGATTTCAATTACAGAAAAAATAAATTTCTAAACAATAAAAGGCAGGAAACAAATGAAGAGCAGTCTTGCTCAGTTTGTAGAGATCATGCAAAATGCCGGTTTGAATGATCTGGTAATTCAATCTTTTTCCACTTATTATTACCAGGTACTGGAAGGTGCCACAGGAAAAATTTCTGAAAATGAAATTGAACCACCCGACGAAACCAACATAATCGATTATGATAAGTTGCGAACCTCAGCTTCTTCCCAATTGGAAAAATTGGCAGTAATAAAATTGAATGGCGGACTGGGCACAAGCATGGGTCTTAAAAAAGCCAAAACTCTTCTAAAAGTAAAAAGTGATCTGAATTTCCTGGATATAATTGCCCGTCAAATATTATACATTCGCAGCGAATCGGGAAAAGATATTCCACTTCTATTGATGCATAGTTTCAACACACAGGCAGATTCGCTTTCTTACCTTTCAAAATATTCACAACTATCTCTTCCCCATCTTCCCCTGGATTTTGTGCAAAATAAATTTCCCAAAATAAAAAAAGACGATCTATCACCATTGCGAAACGAAAATGATAATTTGAACTGGAATCCACCCGGGCACGGGGAGATTTATAGTGTCCTTGCCAGTTCGGGTGTGCTGGATAAATTACTGGAATTAGGCTTTGAATACGCTTTCATTTCTAATTCCGATAACCTGGGAGCAGTGGTTGACAAAAAAATATTCAATTACTTTGCAGAAAGCAAAGCACCTTTCCTGATGGAAGTTTGCCGGCGTACTGAAGTGGATAAAAAAGGCGGACATCTGGCTCAGACAAAAAACGGGCAGCTTCTTCTGCGTGAAACCGCTCAATGCCCGGACGAAGAAAGCGAGTTTTTCCAAGATGTAAATAGATATAGTTATTTCAATACAAATAATCTTTGGGTTAACTTAAAGGCATTGAAACAGAAACTTTTTGAAACTAATAACCTGCTGCCATT
>CBFDCX010000071.1:0-8755 GCA_965603415.1 uncultured bacterium | reverse complement strand
AATCCAATGAAATACATCAAAGAAACTATTAATATTTGAAAGATAAGTTTGTATCTAGCGGTAAATTTTTTCTTATCATCTAAGAAACCAAGTACTAATATTAAACCTCCCCCGGTAACAAGTTTTAACATATTTAATGCAATTTCGTTATTAAGGTCGAATAATCTTGAGCAGAGATAGAAAATAATTTGAAAAAAAATTATTGAAATTCCAAAGGATAATCCTCCTGCTACAGGAATATTTTCTTTATGAATTCCCCTTTCGTGTGGAAAATCTATTAAATCGATTCTCTTAGAAAACTTTATATTAAATGGAACTAACACCCACGTAAGTGTAAATGTAATAAAAAATGCAATAATATAACTATTAATTTCCATATAAATTATCGTATTTACATACGAATTCCCTTTTACTGAATTTTGCTTTTATAATTTTTATAGAGAACTTACCTTTATTAATAAGTTCTTTCTTTTTTTCTGGTAACGTTGTTAAAAGTTGTATTAACTTGTCAATCTCATTTACAGAAATCAGGAATCCATTCCTGTTATTAACCAGTTCATTATTTCCTTTAATATCAGATGCAATTATTGGTAAACCAACTGACATTGCCTCTAAAATCGAGATAGGTAATCCTTCCCATTTAGAAAAAAGAAGAAACACATCAAAGCCGATGAGCCATTCCAATATATTATTCTGCCAACCGGGGAGCAAGATTCTCTTTTCCAGTTCCGCTTCTTTTATCATCTGCTTACAAATATCGAAATGTTCTCCATCACCTATAAATACGAAATTAATTTTTGTATCGTTTTTACAGACGTTTATTGCCACTTTTACCGTATTTATCACATTCTTCTGCTTCCAGAATCGAAGTACGCTTCCAACCACAAAATCATCCGCCTTCTTGGTTGATTTCAGTTTGTTAATATCCGGAAGTTCTATGCCATTATAAATTGTTAGAGCTTTATTTGAAGAGACAATATTTTTTGCTATTGCCAGTTCTCGTTCGCTGTTATTTACAAAAACTACTTTATCACAAAAACGTGAAGCAAAGCGTTCCATTACTTGATAGAATTTTTGAATGTATAGTGGTTGGAATTGATGAAACGGAAAGCCATGAACTGTATGGATTATTTTTGGTACTCTAGCAAATCGACCTGCAATTCTACCTAAAAAACCCGTTTTAGACGAATGAGTATGAATAATATCAAATCCGTACTTCCTGAAAATCCTGATCATACCGATGAAAGCAATTATATCTAAAAAAGATATATCCCGGTGTAAAGAATTTAAAGGAATATGATGAAAGTTATTATTTCTTATTTCATCAATTAAAGGACCTCCAGGTTTGGACAAAACATAGATTTCGTATTTATTATTATCCAAACCCTTAAGCAAATTCAACATCATATTCTGCGCACCAGAGAGCAAAGGCAAAAGCTGAATATGAAGAAGTTTGATCTTTCTCAAAGTCGACCTTCCACAAAGGAAATAAATTCTTTAGTTTGATTATTTCGATTAAATTCCGCAGTAATTTTATTATTAATGTTCTTGTTTGTTTTTATACTTTTATAGAATTCAATAAATTGTTCTTCAATTTCTTTTGTATTTTCCATTGATGTAATGAACCTGTAATTGTAATGCTTTAAGATTTCTGCTGCTTCCCCATCAGGAGGTATCATAGCTATAATCTCTTTTCCGCTTCGCAGGTATTCAAATAGCTTACCCGTAAGAACACCTTTACCTTTGTGGGTTGCAACAAATAATAGAAGTCCGTCACAATTCATTAGTAACTCAATAGATTTTTTATGATTTACTTGTGGTATGATTTCAATATATTCCATTACTGAAGATGAAACAAGAAAATTCTTTGATTCAGAATAATAATTTCCAATAAATTGAATCAAAATATCATCTGGTAATTTACTCTTTTCTTTAAGATTTTCCAAAGCCTGTATAAAATACTTAGGAGTCTGATGTCCGTAAAAATTTCCAATATATCGAATAATTACTTTTTTTGTCATTTCTCTTACAGGAACGTCACTGAAATCCTCTTCATCCCAGCCATTGTACATAATTTTAATTTTTAAAGAAAGTCGATTCCCAAATTTTGATAATAAATCATATTTCCATGTTTTGCTTGTAGTAGTAATAACTGATGTATGCTCTAAAATTCTTTTTTCCCAATTTTCTGAAAGCATTTTGTGAAAAGGTGTAATAAATGCTATGTAAGGATTCATCGTCCAATGATCCCTGTAATCTATAATCAGTGGAATTCTGTATTGCTGGCTTAATTTATATGCAGCTAATCCGCTGGTATAGGGACCCATAGTAGCCATAATAGCATCATATCTTTTTGTTTTCAGAAGTTGTCGTCCTGCTTTTATTGCATATAGCAACCAACCGATTTTATCATCTATCGGGAAAAGATTCCTGATGATTTTCTTATACTTCTCGGGAGTACCGAAATATACTTTTGATCTATCTGATCCTTTTTTCATTTTACTCAGAAATGACATCGGATCGAGTGATCCGGTTCTAATTACTTTTTCTGCCATATCTTCCGCAGCCAGTTGATCATCGCTGGAATGGAACATAATATCCTTTACAGTGATCACGTCGGTTTTCCAGTTATTCCGATCCAAATATTTGATAAGTTTAACAGGACGCTGAACTCCTGGTCCTCCCAAAGGAGGATAGAAATAAGCGAACATCAATAGATTTTTCAAGATACAAGTCCTTCAGGGTTCTCTTTTTTCTTCTTTTTCCTAAGTATAATATTTACTCTGGTATTTGGCAGAATATTGGTAAACACAATCATCGAACCCTCTATTTTTGAATCGATTCCCACAGTTTTAGTCATCTCATATTTACCCACAAGCGAAATGGAAAACTTTTCAATTTTATCAGGAAAATACACTGATACACCGTTTTCCATTTCTTTAATTTCAACGCTTTCACGTTTTTTCCACCATTCTGCAATTTCCATAAATGTTGCTACAAACACATTCTTGGGTTTTATTTCGTCAAGAATATAAGAAAATAATTCTTTATTATAAGGAATATCGGCAAAATTGGAACTTGAGAAATTAAAGGTTAATAAACCGTTAACAGATGCAACTGATAGTAACAATTCATCAATAATTACCTGTGTTCTTTCGTAAGAAACAAGTTTTGTTCTTGATAATTTTAAAGTAGAATCAGTAAATATTCTGGGAATCTCCAGGCATGTGTTTATGTTAGAACCGGATGAACTTTCAGAATGCAGGTAATATGGAAAACCTATCCCGTATTTAAAACCGTTCCTATGCAGAAAACCTCTGGATGAATCATATACAAAACCGTTTTTTTTATGGAATTCAGATGTGATCTCCATATCATACCTGTGATGATTATGACGAATTCCAAGTTTCTCAATTCCAGTAAATTGTATGATCCGATCCTTCTGTCTTTCCAGGATATCGTTTCTGGAAGAATTATAAGAAGCTAATAACGCAATTTCGCTTCCCTTATTCAGATTGCTTGTCAATTCCTTGTAAACCTCATTATCTTTGATATCATAATCAATATCATACTGCGTGTTTGATTCTGTTCCCCAGAACATTGTACTTCTAACCTGGTGATGGTTTTCTAATTCCTCAATAACATCAAAAGTCCAGTATTCTTCGATATTCGTAAGAATATACTTCAGTCTGCTTATTAGATTATTTATGAAGTACCTGATTTTATAAATCACTATAATATCTTCAAATGAACTTTTTATTATAGATTTAAAATTCCATTTTCGCAGCTTATCAATATTATGAGAAAAGGATACTGCTAATGATTCCGCTCCTGGCCAGTATTCTTTCTTCATTAGAAAGTAGTTATCCATTTCGCTTATTGCATCTCCAATGCAATTATCTACAAGCCATAACAAAACATTAACATAGGGTGTAAAATGGAATTTTAAAAAAGATATTTCCGTGTCTGGAATCCGGTCATACTTATCTTTTTCTTCGCATTTTAATTCATCGTAGCCAGAAAGACTGAAGAATAAATTGCCTATAAGATCAAATTTGTAAACCCCATAGAATAGATTTTTCTGTTTTGAATATTGCAAAGGTACTTTAATTTCATTTTTCGATATGATAGGGATTTTCTGGATAAGTTTTATTTCACGCATATAATTTTTAACATCCTGCGAACTCAATCTACCCGGTTCCAGAAGATCCGTTTCCGCTGGTATAAAGAACATTATCTTATTTATAGCCAGAATATACGATTCTTTGGCAGAAGGTTCTATTAACCCATAAAAAAACAATATATCATTATCAAGAAGCTGCTCGATATGGGAGATAAACTTAAACTCATACCCCAGTGTTTTAAAAAGGAAATTACAGGTATATCGAATCTTTTTATTGAACCGTTGCAGATCACTATCGATATAAACTGCTATCAAATCCCCTCCAAATACTTTCTTTATAAACCAAATTAAATAATAATTTTCTATATTCTTATAATCTACTTAACCTCCATCCGTAAAACATTATTATTTTTTATTGTAATTTGTCCACTTAGATTTTGTAATATTTATCAATGCTAAAGAAATTACTATTTTGGTTGACAGATATTTGGAATTAGAAGGATTTAGCTCATAGAATTATTGTCTCTTATCGTATTCATAATTCTTTTAAGTAGAATAAATTAAGGAGATATAAAATGTGTAAAAAAAGAGTTTACTTGTTTGGAGATGGTAAAGCTGAAGGAAAAACAGAAATGAAAAACCTTCTTGGTGGAAAGGGTGCAAACCTGGCAGAGATGAATCTTGTTGGAGTTCCTGTTCCTCCCGGTTTTACTATCACCACAGAAGTCTGTACAGCATATAACGAGCTTGGAAAAAACAAATTAAAGGGATTTCTGAAAAGTGAAGTTGCAGCTGGAATCGAGAATATTGAAAAAATAATGGGAACGAAATTTGGTGATAAAGAAAATCCCTGTCTTGTTTCTGTTCGTTCAGGTGCCAGAGTTTCCATGCCGGGAATGATGGATACAGTTCTTAACCTTGGCTTGAATGACAAAGCAGTGGAAGGATTGGCAAAAAAATCTAGTAATGACCGTTTTGCATGGGATTCATACCGTCGCTTTGTTCAAATGTATGGTGATGTAGTATTGGGAATGAAGCCTGCATCCAAAGAAGAACACGATCCTTTCGAAGTAATTATCGATAAAGTAAAAAAGCAGAAAGGCATTATCAATGATACCGACTTAAGTTCGGATGACCTGAAAGATCTGGTTAAAAGATTTAAAATAGCGATCAAGAATACTACCGGACATGATTTTCCGGAAGATCCCTGGACTCAGTTATGGGGTGCGGTTTTTGCTGTTTTCGATAGCTGGAATACAGAGAGAGCGATCTATTATCGAAAAATAAATAACATCCCGGAAGAATGGGGTACCGCTGTAAACGTTCAGGCAATGGTTTATGGGAACATGGGCTTAAATTCTGCCACCGGTGTTGCCTTCACGCGGGATGCTGCTACAGGTGAAGATATTTTTAACGGAGAATACCTGATAGATGCTCAGGGTGAAGACGTGGTTGCAGGTACCAGAACCCCGCAACAGATCACTCTGGAAGGTTCACGAAGATGGGCAAAACTTGCTAAAGTTTCCGAAGTAGAGCGAAAAAATACATTTCCTTCGCTGGAAGAAACAATGTCCAACCTTTACACAGAACTTTGCCAGATCGAAACTAAATTGGAAAATCATTATCGTGATATGCAGGATCTTGAATTCACAATTCAGGATGGGAAACTCTGGATATTACAAACCAGGAACGGGAAGCGTACCGGTGTGGCTATGGTGAAGATGAGCATAGACATGGTGAAAGAAGGTTTAATCGATGAAAAAACTGCGTTACTACGCCTGGAAGCCAATAAACTCGATGAGCTTCTTCATCCTATATTCGACACAGAAGCCATAAAAAAAGCAGAAGTAATTGCTAAAGGTCTTCCCGCCTCTCCCGGAGCTGCTACTGGTCAACTTGTTTTCTTTGCCGATGAAGCTGAAAAATGGGCTGATGAAGACAAGCAGGTTATTCTTGCAAGAATTGAAACTTCACCCGAAGATCTGCGTGGTATGAATGTAGCAAAGGGCATTTTAACAGCAAAAGGTGGAATGACATCTCACGCTGCTGTTGTTGCCCGGGGAATGGGAAAATGCTGTGTTTCCGGAGCTGGATCAATTCAAATTGATTACAAAAAGAGAACCTTAACTTCAGATGGCAAACTTTTCAAAGAAGGCGACTGGATATCCCTGAACGGTTCAACAGGGGAAGTTTATAAAGGCAAAGTAGAAACAAAGAGCGCTGAATTAAGTGGAAATTTTGGTGAACTTATGGATCTCTGCGATAAGTATACAAAACTGGGTGTACGTACAAATGCTGATACTCCCCACGATTCCAAAGTTGCACGTAATTTTGGTGCTCAGGGAATAGGTCTTTGTCGAACAGAGCATATGTTCTTTGAAGGTGACAGGATAAAAGCAGTACGTGAAATGATCCTGGCAAAAGATGAAAAAGGACGCAGGAAAGCTCTGGATAAACTTCTTCCTATTCAAAGAAGCGATTTCGAAGGAATTTTTGAAGCAATGGAAGGGCTACCCGTTACGATCCGTCTGTTAGATCCACCTCTGCACGAATTTGTACCCCACGATGAAAAAGGTCAGAAAGAGATGGCAGATGAGCTTAATATCTCATTGGCAGAAGTGAAAACCCGAGTGGAATCACTTAGCGAATTCAACCCTATGCTGGGACACAGAGGCTGCCGATTAGGTAACACCTACCCAGAGATCACCGAAATGCAAACCAGAGCAATTATAGAAGCTGCACTGAATTTGAAAGCAAAAGGCATCGAAACAAAACCAGAGATCATGATCCCGCTTATTGGTACTGCAAGTGAATACAAAATGCAGGAAGATATTGTTCGGAAAATTACGGAACAGGTTTTTGCGGAAAGAAATGATAAGATCGAATACCTGGTAGGAACTATGATCGAGATACCACGTGCAGCACTTACAGCTGATGAAATTGCCAAAGATGCAGAATTTTTCAGCTTTGGTACAAACGATCTTACTCAAATGACCTTCGGTTACAGCCGTGATGATGCAGGAAAATTTCTTCCAATTTATATAAAGAAAGGAATCCTTGAACATGATCCATTCCAGATCCTCGATCAAACAGGTGTTGGTCAATTGGTGGAAATGGGTACCAGAAAAGGACGTTCTACCAATCCAAACCTAAAAGTTGGGATCTGTGGTGAGCACGGTGGCGAACCAAGTTCGGTTAAGTTTTGTCATAAAGTAGGCATGAACTATGTAAGTTGCTCACCTTATCGTATACCTATTGCCAGACTGGCAGCAGCACAAGCTGCAATAAGTGAAAAATAAAAAAGTAATCGCAATATAATTATTAAATCCCCGAAAATTCGGGAGCTTTTTTTTTATTAAAATAATTGACAAATAATATTCATTTTTTTATTAATATTTAATATTAATTAGAAAAAGGAGGACTTATGAGAAACAAATTATCTAAAATTTTCATGGTCGTGGTTTTTATGATTTTCTCATTTTATTCGTTTGCAATTTTGCAGGATGAATTGAACGAGGAACAAGGATGGGAACAGGAATCATCTTATCGAAAACAAATTCAAACTAAGAAAACTATTAACCAAAATTTAGGAAGAGATTTACCTGAAGATGGATTACTGCTCATTCCGGATTCTGCTGGAGATAGAGTGATGGCATTCGATCCGGAAACCGGTGATCTTTATAATGCTGATTTTATTCCTGCGGATCCTACTAATCTTTCCACTCCAATCAAGGCAGCACTTCACCCGGATGAAAACAGCATTCTCGTTTCAGATCAGGTTAAAGACGGGCTTCTTCAGTATGACCTGGATGGTAATTTCATAGGTTGGTTTGCTCCCGCAGGTGGTGTAAATAATGCAATACTCGATAATGTGCGGGGCTGGTCTCTACGAGCAAATGGAAACATTCTTGTTACTACAGCGGGTGGAGCAAATACTGATGCAATTGTTGAATTTGATACGGATGGGAATCATATCGGAAACTTCATTGCCAATGGAGCAGGTGGACTTGACGGTCCTTGGAGTGTACTTTACCGTCCCGAACATAGTGATTACCTGGTTACAGCCAGCACGAGTGATGCAGTTCATCAATACGATATGAATGGTGCATATCTGGGAAATCTTGTTTCAAACGTAAATTTTCCGGAACAGATAACACAAACTGCTTCTGGAAATTTATTGGTTGCTACCTTCAGTACTCCAAGCGGTTGTTATGAGTATACCAGTGATGGGACGTATGTTGGTTACTACGATGTTGTGAGCGGATTACGTGGGACGTACGAACTTCCTAATGGAAATATTCTGGTTACAAATGCTAATGGGGTTTTCGAAATTGACCGCAACAACACTATAGTTGAAACAAAAATTTCCGGAGTAAATGCACGTTTTATTATTTTGGCAAAACAAACTTCAACTACTGTTGGTTGGATTGAAGGGAATGTTGTTTTAGATGGAGGAACCGGAAATGTGGAAGATGTTGTGGTTACAGCTGGAACTGAAACTGTAAATCCTGATGCTAATGGTGATTATTCGATAGAAATTGATGCTGGAACATATGATGTTACAGCTTCCCTCGAAGGATATTTAGATGAGATTGTGGTTGATGTTGTTGTTATTGAAGGTGAGATTACTGG
>CBFDCX010000070.1:0-8848 GCA_965603415.1 uncultured bacterium | reverse complement strand
CAGAGATGACAAAAATCAAAGTGTATCCAGCGGTGTTTATTTCTACAAAATGAAATCTGGTGTTTATACAGATACAAAGAAAATGATTCTACTAAAATAGAATTTCCATTTCTTTGGCAATTCTCCTTGCATCCGACAGGTCAAGTTCTCGCGAGCGAACTTGACCTGTTTTGTTTAATATCAAATACAATTTGCTGAATAATTTCCGCAATAAAACCTTTTTTGGAGAAATAACTTAAATTATAATTTGACTTATCTTTTAGATTTTAAAAGTCTGTTAAAGTAGTTCATTAGCTTGCATTGGCATTTAAAAAATATTATGAGATCTTAATATTCGTGATTTGGCACAAGTTATGCTTCTTTAATTTTTTATTCACAATTTCAGGGGGGAGGGAATTATGAAGAAAATTTTTATCGTTTTATTTATTTTCAATGTAACAATTAGTGTTTCTGCTAATGATTTTATGAAATCCATAAATGATAAAATTTCTTTGGAACTTTCAAATTCTAACGGAAGCCCATACATTAGTTCAAGAGAAACACCTAATTTTGAATTTGTCACCGAACCTACTGAAATTATGATGAACTATTATGATTATATGCCAGGTAGTTATTGGAGTATTCCTATTAGGATTCAACCACCTATTTCCCAACCAAATGGAATTGAGGCTGGTGGTATTTATATCCTTTTCCATGCCAGGGAAAATGCAACATCAACCAGAGAAATATATTGTTCCTATTTTGATTCTGATGGTTATTTGGTTTCATGTACAAATATCAGTTCAGGGGAATATGCAGGTTATGGTGGAATTGATATTGATCCGGTTACTGCTGATCCAATAGTAATCCGGTATACATCAGGGTTAGGTATAGTTGGCTCATTTTACACTTATCATGTTGGTGGTGGAATGAATCCGTGGGTTACACCATTTGTTATTATAGATAATGATTTCTATATAAACAGCCCTGAAGATGAATTTATGTGGCCTTATATTCATATCGGTCCCTCACCTTATCCCGACAAAAGAAGAGCTTATGTTATAGCTCATAATGCTTATTCTCCGGGAGCTTATTGTGGAATGAATGTTGTCATTGCATATGCTGATTTTAACGTTGATGATCTGAATAGTCTATCTATTGGTAACTGGACATATACCAGTATTCCTCTTTTGGATCAATGGAATTTAGGTATTCCAGAAGGGGTTATATCTCGTCTTTCTATGGCAGTTTCTGATGATGGTAAAATTGCTTTGATGGGATACACACACCAAGATTCAATTATTGTTTTTTATAATGATAATTATGGAGAAGGGGATTACGAATATTTTTCAGAATGTTACCAATTTGATACCTGGAATCCTCAGAATCTTGATGGCTCATATTATTTTGCTGATGAAAATGGAAACCCATACACTCTTTTCTGGTCATTCATACATTGTCATCATAATAACTCGATCTTTTCAGAAGGATCGAACAAAATCAATTTCTGTGGTTCTTTTGGATTACAATGTTATGAGGAATTTTACTGGCCAATGTGGATCTACCCAAAAGCCTTCCAGTTTGACATTGATACACAGGAATTCAGTTTCCATGATCTTTACATTACCGGACTGGACCCGGATGACAACATTCCAATGGTCCCCTGGGACCTTAATGAAGATGGCATTGTTGATTCATATGATCCTCAAGGAAATGTAGAACACGTTCATGGTTGGCCAATCTACTTCTGGAATGATGATCAAGGTTTCCACGAAAATAATAATAAAATGACTTCACATGAAGATAATGGTTGGATGGTAAATATCTGGCAGGATGGATTGAAATGTAAATACTATAATGACCCGGCATGGCCTGATGATGATTATATCGACTGGGCCGAAACTGCAGAAATTATGATTTCAATATCTAGTGATGGTGGTGCTACCTGGTCTGATCCAATTATTATGAATGCCAAAGCAGATGATATTAACTATGTTTCACAATTTGACGGAATGATGCCATGTTACTTCTATGTTGGAGATAGAATTGAAGACCTTGGAGATAATTGGGGCTTAGTGCATTTGTTCTTCTATGACGATAACAGTTTTGGTAGCTGGTATGGTACAACTCCATGGGGATCAAATGATGGCGGTACATCGATGTATGCTTCCATCATGATAGATTTTGATTATGTAGTTAATTCAGCCGATGATATTATTCAAAACGTAATTGAATTATTTCAAAATTACCCCAATCCGTTCAATCCTACTACAAATATTGCTTACAACATGCAAGTTCCTGGAAATGTTACTCTGGAAGTTTACAACATAAAGGGTCAAAAAGTAAAAACTCTGGTTAATGAAACAAAACCGGCAGGAGAGCATTCCGTGGTGTGGAACGGGAGAGATGATAACAACAAACCTGTTTCCTCAAGTGTCTATTTCTACCAATTGAAACTCGGACAACAAACTATAACCAGAAAAATGTTGTTGATGAAGTAGGAGGAAAAATGAAACAATTATTATGTGTTTCTATTTTATTGATTACCCTATCCCTGTTTTCACAAATACCCGAATATGAATTTATTACCGAGCCAACTGAAATTATGATGAATTTTTATGACTACATGCCAGGCAGCAATTGCGGACTACCGATTCAGGTAGAAGAAGACGGTAGTGTTTACATTGTGTTCCATGCCCGGGAAACACCCGCATCCACCAGAAGAGTATATTTTTCCTATATCGATGCAAGCGGCAATGTAACGAATGTTGCTACTATTAGTACTACCGATATCCACGAAGGATATGCCGGGATAGACCTTGATCCTGTTTCCGGTGATCCATTCGTAGCCTGGCACGCTAATATGGATGCTCATGCCGACTTGGACGTTGTAGTAACTTACGATCTCTATCATCTGGGAAATCCTGGCTTTTGGAGGGCACCATTTATTGTTATCGATGATAATACTCCCTCTCCAAATATGCCGGAAGATTGTTTTATCTGGCCTTATGTGCATATTGGACCTTCTCCTGACCCCGATAAGAGAAGAGTTTATGTTGTTGGGAATAACGCTTATTCACCTGGCGACCCTTCGGAAAACGTATTAATTGCTTACGCTGACTTTGATAATGAGGATTTAGAGAATCAGTCTACTCTTGATTGGACATATAATACTATTCCATTGTTAGATGAATGGAATCAGAGTATTCCTGAATGGATCAGACCACATCTTTCCATGTGTGTTTCCGATGATGGGAAAGTAGCTTTAATGGGATACAATACTAATGATGAAATATTTGTGTTTCTAAATGAAGACTATGGAATAGGTGATTATGAATATTTTTCTGAATGTTACCAATTTAACACATGGAATCCTCAAAATATTAATGGCTCATATTATTTTGCTGATGAAAATGGAGATCCTTACACCCTTTTCTGGTCATTTGTGCATTGTAATCATATGAACTCAATCTTCTCAGACAATTCAAACAAGCTCAATTTCTGTGGGTCATTTGGATTACAATGTTATGAAGGATTTTATTGGCTTAATTTGGTTTATCCCAAAGCTTTCCAGTTTGATATAGACACCCAGGAATTCAGCTTTTACGATCTTTATATTGAAGGAACAAATCCTTCTGATAACAATCCAATGGTTCCCTGGGATCTGAATGAGGATGGAATAGTTGATTCATTATTACCAAATGGAGATCCATATATGGTAGAAGGTTTTCCGTTCTTATATTCTTATATAGGCGCTGGTTTTCATGAAAACACTTTTAAAATAGTGAAAAATGAAGAAAAGGGTTGGTTGGCAGCAGTATGGCATGATGGATTGAAATCTAAATATGCTTATGAAGGTGTTCCCGGATATGAAGAATGGCTCGAAGTTCCTGAAATAGCAATTTGTGTTTCCGCAGATAATGGAGAAACCTGGTCTGAACCGATTTTTTTGAATTCCATCGAAACTCCAGAATTCAGCGAAATGATACCTGTTTACATTTATCCCGGTGATTTAATTGAAGATTTGGGAGACGATCACGGCAAACTACATTTGTTCTTCCTCGATGATTACAGCTATGGTTCTGCAAATGATCTTGGTGGAATGATGATGTATGCTTCACTCGATATAGATTTTGGTCCTTTTGCATCCACTGAAGATGAAACTGTCGCGCAGGTTTCGTATGAGCTTTGTAATTATCCCAATCCCTTCAACCCAACAACAACAATTTCCTTTTCAGTAGCACAAACGTCCTCGTTTGTGATACTTGACATCTATAACCTCAAAGGACAGAAAGTGAAAACACTGATCAGCGATCAGTTATCAACTGGAAAGCATTCGGTGGTGTGGGATAGCAGAGATGATAATGATAGGCAAGTTGGTTCGGGTATTTATTTCTACAAATTGAAATCTGGTAATTACCAGAAAGTTAGGAAAATGATATTGCTAAAATAAAATATAGATTGTGTTCAGAGGGAGCTGTCCATTTCTAATTTTGGATGGCTCTTTTTTTTATCCTTTACAAATTTGTGTCCCTAAATTGTTTTTTGAATTGGAATGAAAATAGCATAATGAGGATATTATGAAGAAATTAATTTTTTCCTGCATATTTATTTGTTTTATTTCAGCTCTACTCGCTCAGAATTTCGAAGGTTTCGAATCAGGCAATTTCTACTCTTACAACTGGCAGTTCGGTGGTTCTGCCGATTGGACAATATCAGCATCGAATCCTTTTGACGGACTTTTCTGTGCCCAGGCGGGAGAGATAACTCACAACCAGACAACCTACTTATATATATCAATGGAAACCACAGAGACAAGCGATATAAGTTTTTACTGGCGGGTAAGCAGTCAAGAAAATAGTGACAGACTCATCTTTTCCCTGGATGGTACAGAAGTAGCAAATATTTCCGGAACTGTTTATTGGGAACTTTACACACTTTCCATTTCTCCCGGGGTTCACACTTTCAAGTGGAGCTATGAAAAGAACTTTGAAACGAATGCAGGCTTGGATAACGGCTGGTTAGACAGCATTACATTTCCACCCACTACTACATACGATAACGATCTGGCTGCAATTTCGTTTACCGGACCGGGTGCAGTATATAGAGGGAATTCAGCAGTATATAATCTTCATGTAAAGAACTATGGAGTAAATTCACAAGATAATTATACACTGAAACTGATAAGGGAAGGCGGCATTGAACTGGATGTTCTGAATGTAAATGAAACACTTGCTTCGGAAGAGGATATTATTCTTCCGCTGGTGTGGATAGTTCCACCGGATGAACTTGCTTGTGTTACTTATGTTTATGGTGAAATCGAACTGGTTGGTGATGAAGATCCTTCTAATAATATTACTGATAGTTTAAGTGTGCTGGTTATAGAATTGGGTCTAGTGGAAATACGGGTGGGAACGGGTGACCATCAAACAAGTTGGTACCCTTTTAATTTTGCCTTCAGGAACAATCTTTCTGAAACCATTTATTTTCCTACTGAAATTCCTTATACTGGATTTATACATGCGATTTCCTACTATAATAATTTTGACAACCATGTGGGCAGCAAACAGATACGCATTTGGATGGGAAATACAGCACAATCCACTCTTACGAACGGCTGGATACCTGCTGGCGCATTAACCGAGATGTTCAATGAATACATAAATTTTCCTTCCGGTATGAACACCATAATGATCCCATTCGAAACCCCTTTTGAATACCTGGGCAGTAACCTGGTGGTTATGGCAAATCGGATGTGGGATACACAAACATACAGCCTTACTGATAAATTCTTTGAAACGGAAGAAACTCCATATTATGATAGAACACGAGCAGTAAATAGTAACACAACAACTATAAACCCTAATAGCCCACCAGCAACAAGTTATTTATTCAGCAGGTTTCCCAACACATCTTTCTATATGGAGATCACAGGGCTGGGAGTGATCGAGGGTAACATATACGACGATGAAGGCTATCCCATAACGGGAACTCAGATAACCATAACCGAAACCCAGATATCTACTATCAGTAACGGGGCTGCTTTTTACAGATTTGGAAATATACTGGAAGGTTCTTACACGCTTACCGCTTCTTGCTATGGATATGAATCTCAGTCGCAGCCGGCGGTAGTAATGGAAGGTAATACTACCTACCTCGATTTCAATCTTGTACCATTTGGAACAATTGAAGTTAGCGGACATGTGGTGGGCAGCGATGATCCTGGAACAGGACTGGAAGGTGCTTTTGTAATTATGGTGGGAGATGAAATATATCAAACTCCAACCGATGAAAATGGAGATTTCATTCTGACCGATGTTTTTGAAAATAACAATTATTATATTGAAATTTCCAATTTTGGTTATGATGTTTATTCAGAAGATATTTACGTTGGCAATTCAAATTATGATATGGGAACCATTGTCCTGGATGAAACAGCATTTCCACCGACAAATGTAACAGCAGTATTGAATCCGGAAGAAACTGAAGTGACCCTTTCCTGGTATCCTCCGCCAATGATCGATAGAGATTTTGAATTTTACAATGCATACCGCTTCCTGCAGGTAAATATTAACGTTCCATCCACCTGGATATGGATCGGTGCAGAACTGGTTGATACATTTTATGTGGATACAGAATGGGTGAACCTTACTCCACAGTTCTATCAGTATGCCGTAAAAGCGGTTTATACGAATGAAGTGGAATCGGATCCAGCTTTTTCTAATGTATTGGAAAAAGAATCGGGAAGTAATTCTCCCGACATATTACAAAACGTAAGAACTGAAATTACTGGGATCTATCCTAATCCGTTCAACCCGGAAACCACAATCCCATTTAATCTCACCGCCGAGAACATCGAGAAAAACATCGAAATAATAATCTATAATATCAAAGGTCAGAAGATTAGACAATATTCAATTTTCAATAGTCAGTCTTCAATTGTCTGGGACGGTACAGATGAAAATGATAAATCTCAATCAACAGGAATTTATTTAATTCACTTGAGGGTTGATGGAAAAAATCTAGATAGCAAGAAGTGTCTACTGCTTAAATAAAAGGTTTTATCTCACATCAATTTTGAACGTTTGATAAGGTAATTCAAAAGATTCTGTTCAAAAGGCGTTTCAGTAGTAATTGGATTATATTCGATGCGTGATTCGTAACATTTCCTCTGCAGATATTCCACGTTATCTTTATACACTTTTTTATATTCGTTTCTTATCTGCCAAGGTGAAACAACAATCTTCTCACCTGTTTCCGCATCCACGAATTCGGTCTCTCTTTTAAATTCAAATTCCACTTCCTGTTTATCCTGGATATGAAATAAAATAACTTCATGACCGGCATGACGGAAATGCTGCAAACCCTTTAGTATTTCATCGGGATCATCGATAATATCGGAGATAAGGATGATAAGACCTCTTTTTTTAATGCGATCTGCCAGGGAATGAAGCACTTTAGCGGTTTGAGTTGTTTCTTCCGATTTCAGGTTATACAGCTCTTTGAAAATAACATTCAAATAAGAGCGCATGGAACGGGGAGGAACATAACCGGTAATTTTATCTGTATAGGAAAGCAGCCCCACCGCATCCTGCTGGGTGATCATCAAATAAGCAAGCGCAGAAGCAAAAGCCTTGGCATATTCCAGTTTGGTGGTTTTACCCGATGAATAGCCCATCGAGGCGCTGTGATCTACCACAATGTATGATTTAAGATTGGTTTCCTCTTCGTATCTTTTAATGTAATAACGGTCTGTTTTGGCATATACTTTCCAATCTACTTTACTAATGGAGTCTCCCGGATTATATTGCCGGTGGTCAGAGAATTCCACACTGAAACCGTGGTAAGGAGATTTATGCAAACCGGTGATGAAACCTTCTACGATGAGCCTGGCGCGCAGATTGAATTTATCGAGCTGCGCTATGAACTCTTCGGAAAGATACTGCTTTTTCTTTTCTGCCATTTACTCTTGAACCTCTATCACAATTACAATATTCTTGTGCTTGTTAATATTTGGATTCCTGAGTATTCCTTTCCATTTGTATCTCGCTAAGTATACGGGATTCTACGCTCTTGTTTTTTGCCATATTTTACTCCTTAAAATACTAAAAGATATTCAAATAAATATCAGGATGATTTTTCTTTAACCAATCAATTAATTTTTTTGGATCTCTTTGGCATTCTTTTCGATAAACATTACTCATAAAATCTTTAAAAACAGGGAAACGATCTTTGTATTTGTTTTGTAAAACATAAAAAATAAGGTTTTTCTTTTGGATAATTGATTGATTGTAAGTTATCTGACGATATTTATCTAATTTCCATTTAGATTTCCGATTAATGACTCTATTTGATTTCCAGTTTCTTGGCATAGAGCCGATTAATAAAAAAATTAACTCAGTCTGAAAAGCAATCATTGTTTGGTCTAATGTAGAAAAACCATTACTCGATCTCATCCGTTTTTCGTAGTTTACTAGTAATGAGATAACAGCATCAAAGTGATGTTTATCTGTATAATTTAAGTTCTCCTCAACTACAAATCTTAAACTTTTTACTATTTTTGAATAGTACTTCTTTGCTAAGGAGATGTTTTGGAATTCTTTAAATATTCTGTAATCTCTATCACCATAGAGGTTTTGAATTAAAAAACTCATTTCAATATTTGTCTTTCTACTTGTTTCTCTCATAATATGTACCTTTCTAATAAATAGATTATAATCTATGAATCCCCGAAAAAATTCAAGGATATCTTCTATAGATTCCTAAAATGTATTATTTGTTTTCTTTCTTTTCCTTTTTTGTTCCAGCAATAATAGCAGCGGGAAAGAGTATTACATAAGCTATTATCAGTAAAATGGGGGATATGGTC
>CBFDCX010000069.1:0-8914 GCA_965603415.1 uncultured bacterium | reverse complement strand
TCAACCTCACATGTTCAATGCAGAAAGCTTGACAAGGTTACATAGAAAAAATTTTTCGGTTCTTCTTTAAGTTTTATAAATAAGGAATAAATAAAATATATGGAAAAAAAGAAATGGCACTTTAATGCTATGCAGGCTCTTACAGGCATCAGCCTGATGCTTTCTTTGAATATTATGGATGTTCTGCCTGTATTACAAAGAGGCACTGCCAGAAAAATATCTGCCCACAAGGCAGAATATACGATAACCGCTGATGATAGTTCCCGAAAAAGTGAAGTAAAAAAGATAAAAAATAAGATAAAACATCTTCTTCCTGAAATGGATATTACCAAGCTGGATGAGCTGGCTGGTGCAATATACGATAACGGTTATGAATACGACCTCGATTTCGATCTGCTGGTTTCCATTGCTTTCCAGGAAAGTGAATTTGTACAGAGAGCTGTTTCTCCTGCCGGTTGTCTGGGATATTTTCAGATCAACGTACAAGCACATCCCGTAGATCTAAGCAGGATCTATGATGCACATTACAACACAGCCCTGGGCTGCAGGGTGCTCACCTGGAAGATCAGAGCTTATAAAGGTAACATGCATAAAGCGCTGGGTGCATACAGCAACTGGACGCCTAATTACGCAAAACAAGTTCTTCAAAGAAAGGAAAGATTAAAAAATATAGCTATTTAAGCAGACCGGCGATCTTTTATAAAACTGGAAAGAAAAACAACTACCAATAAAAAACTGAGAAATAACAAACTCGATTTCAAGCCAAAAATTGGTATAATAATAACTCCTATCAGGATTCCGCCTGTGGTTGCACCCAGGGAATCCAGGAAATAGAAAGTACTGCTGCTGGCTATTTTTTCTTTCTTGTATTTCTTTTTCAACAATATGGAAAGCACTGCTCCTTCCAGAAAGGCAAAAAGGAAATTGAAACCGAAATATGTGATCAAAAACAGTTTACTATCAAATACAAGAATCAATAAACCGATCAGCAAGACGTTGAGCATTAATAAAATTTTAAGTGGTACAGTCAGCTTTTTTCCAATAATGAATCCGGCAGTAAGACCCAGCATAAACACACTGGTAAAGATAAACACCGCCCAGAAAGCAAAGCCAAAGTGCATCTGGAATAAGTTTATCAGTATCAACTGCATCACGAAATTAACCAGGCTCACAGCAAATATGCTAAAATCTGTTCTGAAAAGACGTGACCTGCTGATAGTACTGGCTAACAGGCTTGTAAGCATCAATACTGCAAATACACATATAAACGACAGAATGAAGTGTTTATTTATGAATTCAATATATTTGTCACATCGTATTCCCAGCTTCCTGGTCCACATGCGCAAAGTGGCAAGATAAGCGGCAGGATTACTCAGGTTATTTATTTGAGGAGCTTTTTGGGTAATTGCAGAGATCATCTGCTTTTTTCTCAGTTCATTACATTTTTCAAAGATCACTGTTTCATTGAACCATGTACGTTTTTTAAATATACGGGAAGATAGAATTTTAACATCATTGGAAATGAAATTGTTGCTGCTTCCAATAAAAATGTTTTTTACTGAAGGAATTATAATTACATTGGCAAAAGATCGTGAGAATGTATGATATATTGTCGCATTCAATTCCTCGATCTCGGGAGTCATAAAATTGGTTCCGCTGCTCAGGGTTATTGCTGCAACAGATGAATCTGCCGACATCCTGCTTTTTATCAGTTCAAAGAAATCCTCAGTATAAAACCTGTTCAAATTCAAAGAAGATGGATCCGGTACATCGATTAAAATAAGGTCATATTTTTTGTCTGCTGAGTTCAGATAATCGATTGCGTCTTTATAAATATAATTAACCATCGAATCGTTTTCAGCCTGAAGGGTAATATTCTCATCCAGTTCCAGGTAATCGATTTTTGAAACTGAGGGATATAGTTTTATCTCATCGATAAAACCATTCAGTAAACCGCCCACCAGCAGGATATTCTGCGGAGCAGGATTCTGCAGCATTACAAAATGTACTAATTGCTGGGCATAGATATCGTTCTGTGAGTTGGCAAAAAGCTCACCATTCCAATAATAATTTTTCTGCAGGTTGCTTGAAGTAATATCCAATCTTCCATAACGGGAATCACCTGTAAAAAGCAACTTTTGTGGTGTATATTTTTTTGCGTATATTCCTCGGAAAAAATTTTTAGAAATTGGTAGGAACAGACAGAACAGTAATAAAAAAATAAGAATAAATCTTTCCCTGAAAACATAATAAACAGTAAAAAGGATGATAATATTCAAAGCTATCAAAATGCTGAAATGAGGGAGGAAATGTATTCCTGCAGCCAACAAGATACCCCCGCAGATAATTCCGCAACATTCCAGGATATAACCCAGGTGAACTGGCTGTTTTCCGGGCTGTAATTGTTTACACAATAGCGGAAAAAGAAAACCGGTAAGCAGACTGCACGGCAGCAGTACGAGGAATGCTGTAAGGAATAATCCGGGAATATTTATCATCTCGCCAGATACAATGGCAAAAGCTTTTATCAGATGGTTTATGGAGAAAAATTGTGTGGGTATAATGAAACAGAGCATGATGAAAATAGCTGTAATGATCCTATCTATCCGTTGTTTTCCCAAGAAACTTTTGGCGATCAGGCTTCCAATAGATACGAGCAATAACCACAGTGAAAGATAAATAGCAAATACGATCTCATTCCCGCGAACTTCGATGAGCAGTTCACGCAAAAGCACTGTTTGCCCGATTATGGAAGTACATCCCAATAAAAGTAAAAGCAATCCTGTTCTTTTCATTTATTCTTCTTGCATTACTTATGTTCCCTCTCTTACATTAAAGAGAGGGACCAACCTTCGCATTGGATTCGGCAAGGCAGGCAGCAGGATGAGTTAATCAAAACTCCCCGAAGATCTCTTCTTCGCAAAACTCACATTTGCCATTTTTAATATTAATCTCTTCTAAAGAATAACCCGAACGATCAATCAGCAATTTACCGCAATTGGGGCAATAAGTATCTTCCCCAATATTGCCTACGTTACCAATATAAACGTACTTTAATCCTTCTTCCACGGCAATATCATAAGCCATCTCCAGTGTTTTAACAGGCGTGGGCGGTCTATTGGTTAATTTATACTGAGGGAAAAAACGTGAAAAATGGAGTGGGTACTCATCACCAATATTTTCTTTTATCCATTTGCACATCGCTCTTATCAATATAGGATCATCATTTGCCTGTGGAATAACTAGGTTTGTGATCTCGAAAAACATTCCTTCTTCTTTGGCAATTTGCAATGTATTCAAAACAGGCTGCAGGGAACCGGTAGTGTAGGTGGAATAGAATTCCTCTGAAAAACCTTTCAGATCGATATTAGCTGCATCCATGTATTTAGCCAGTTCCTGCAGAGGTTTTTCATTAATATATCCGCAAGTAACCATCACAGTTTTTAATCCTTCCTCTTTTGCCAATTTGGCAATATCCAGCATATATTCGTAAAAAACAGTAGGTTCGGTGTAAGTGAAAGCAATGCTCTGGCAATCGTATTCTTTTGCCATGGCTATGATCTGCTCTGGTGTAGCCTGGTAAGCCTGAGTTTCCTTTGGTCGTGTCTGCGATATAGTCCAGTTCTGGCAGAAATTACAACGCAGGTTACAGCCTACTGTAGCAATGGAAAGTATATTTGTTCCCGGATAAAAATGATATAAGGGTTTTTTTTCTATGGGATCGATATGAATTGATACAGGTTGATTATAAACCAGTGAAAAAAGCTCTCCCCCGATATTCTGCCGTACACCGCAGGTTCCAACCTCATTTTCCTTTAGAACGCAATTGTTCGGACACAGATCACAGCGAACAAAATTGTTTTTCAGTTTTTCATAGAACATTGCTTTATGCAGAAGTTCCGGTTGCTTCTTGACTCCTGCAAGTAGTGTAATAAGCAAAATAACTAATAATATCGGTATGATCTTTTTCATGGTTTTAGTTCGCTTTTTTATATGATGGATGTCAACATATTATTAAGAAATATGATTATTTTTCTTGTATAAAAAAAACGATGATTCTATTTTAGTCTTTGTAAAAATGTGAGGTGCTTATGAAAAAGTATATGAACATTTTGTTAATTTTCCTTTTGTTTTCCTGTTTATCTTCGCAAACGCGCAAACCAGCGGTGGCTGGACAGTGGTATCCCAAAGACATAGATAAACTGCAGGAAATGATGGATTCATTTTTTGAAAACATCGACCTGGAAGAAAACAGCGATCTCAATCCATTCGGTCTTATTTCTCCTCATGCCGGTTTTGTCTATTCAGGACAGGTTGCTGCGTATGGATTTTCTTTGTTAGAAGAAAAACAATATGATACTATTATACTGCTGGGACCAAGTCATCATTTCAGCAATAATGTAGTAAGCATTTATAATGGCGATTTCTACCAGACTCCCTTCGGTAAGATCCCAATTGATAAAGACATTTCCAGCAAGTTGATAAAGGTAGATAAAAGGTTTGTTTTTGAACCGGAGCTCCACGCTCCCGAACACAGCCTGGAAGCACAATTACCATTCCTACAGTACAAATTGGAAAACTTTAAAATAGTATTGATTCTTACTTCCACAAACGATCTTAAACTGCTGGATAAATTAGCAGAAACCATTATCTCCATCGCAGAAGATACTGATAAAAAACTTATGTACATCAACAGCAGCGATATGTCGCACTTTCATAATTACAAAGCCGCCAGTAAAATGGATCAGTATACAATTGTCCTTATTCTGGAAAAGAAATGGGATAAATTGAGACAGGAAATTTTCTCACGCAATTGTGAATTGTGCGGGTATTTTGCTCTTTATCCTTTCCTGCAGATCATGAAACACTTCCAGCATGATAATCCGGTTCTACTGAATTATGCCAACTCCGGTGATGTATCCGGTGATATGAGCAGAGTGGTTGGTTATTGTTCCATAGTTTTTCCTAATACACCAGAAAATGAAGAGGAAGATAAAATGACAGAAAAAGACAAAATATTTCTTTTAGAACTGGCTAGAAAAAGCATTGAAAATTACCTGGAAAAGGGTAGTATCATTTTCCCGGAAATACCCGAAAATCCTGATCTCGCTTTAGAAAGAGCGGTTTTTGTTACATTACACAAAAAAGGAAATCTGCGGGGCTGCATCGGGCATATGCAAGCCAGGATGCCGCTATATAAAGCTGTAGTAGAAATGGCTGTTTCCGCTGCTTTTGAAGACCCGCGTTTTATACCGGTGAAAAACAAAAAAGAACTGGAAGGTATCGAGATCGAAATATCCGTGCTCTCCCCTATGGAACGCATTTATGATCATGAAAAGATACGAATGGGAATTGATGGCGTTTGGATAAGAAAAGGTTTTCGTAGCGGGGTATACCTGCCACAAGTTGCTACAGAAACGGGCTGGAGTAGAATCGAGTTCCTGGAAAGTTTATGCAGTGGTAAAGCCGGATTACCCAGAGATGCCTATAAAGATCCCGATACCGAAATATATATTTACCAGGTAAAAAAACTCAGCGAAAAAGAATTGAAATAAAAAACCCCCGGGACAGCCGGGGGTTGGAGGCACAAATTTGAATTCCTGCTTGCAGGAATTCGGTTACTTAGATCTCTTCTTCGATTTCTATTTCAATGGTAATGTTATTAAGTTCTCTTCTTACTTTTTCCATTTCATCTTGAACTTTTTTCATTTCCTCTTTTATATCTGCTTTTTGCAGGGCTTTTAGTTTATACATTTCCTCAGATAATTTTTTCATATCGAGAATGGATTTTTCTTCACCGTTCATCCAAATTTTGATGTCTCCGTCATCCACCGAAACCTCTACTTTTTCATAACCTTCATAATCTTTACGTTTAGCAATCTCGCAGGTTAAGGTCTTCTTTTTGCCATCGCGTTCTATCTTTAGTTCTACAGTATTTCCAACTTCTTTATCGTTAATGATCTTAGCTATTATCTTACTCGATTTAACGGTTTTCCCATCGATAGCTATAACCTTATCACCTTCTTTTAATCCTGCTTTATCAGCCGGTGTATCTTCTATCACTTTATCTACAGTGATATCAATTTCAATGGTTTCTTTATCTCCATCACGAACGATCTTTTCATTTGTTTTCAGAACTGCACCTATCCATTTCCTGTTTTCCATATCATACTGATAAACAAAAACATTGTCGGGTTTGTTCAAGAAATCCCAATCGAATACATCACCAAATTTAAACATCAAGTCTTCACGCTCTCCAAGTTTAAATGTAACATCTTTGTAATCCTTTTTGTGAAAAGTTAATAATTTCACTTCCTGTTCGGGTTGGTAACTACTCAACATTTTTGTGAGTTGATCGATTGTGTAGATCTTTTCTCCGTCCATTTCCAGTATAATAGTTTCATTTTCAATTCCTGCCTTTTCAGAGGGACCATCTTCAACAGTTTTAGTTATTAGAATCCCATGCTGTTCTTTCAGTTCCAGTTTCTCACGCATTTCATTACTCAGTTCTGCCAAGAATACTCCCATGTAAGCTTTTTTCTTGGGTTCAAAAGTTTTTTTCTCTCCCAGCTTCAGATTCAGTGATTTCACTTTCTTATCCCGAAAATACTTGATCTTCACATTTTGTTCAGGTTCAAAGTAACTCAGCATTTTTGTAAGCTGATCGGTTGTATATACTTTATCACCGGCAAGTTCCAGGATGATATCTTTGCTCTGCAGACCAGCATTAGCAGCAGGACTTTCATCTACCACTTTCTTAATCAAAATTCCATAATTCTCTTTCAAACCGAGTTTTTCATAGTCCTTTTGGGATAGATCACCCAGATACACACCCATATAAGCTTTGGCTAGAAGCGAAGTAGTAAACAGTGTAAGCACAACCAAACCGATGAGTATTACTTTAATTTTTTTCATTTTTCCTCCTTGTCACGGTGTAACAAATCAAACCGGACAATTTTTATTTTTTTTAGAAACTTACTTCACGTATTTTTTTTGGTTTTCTTTTCTGATTAAATTCTGATATTATCATCACAGCACCTTCCTCTGCAGATATATATTTTCGGATTATATATGCTTTATCTTCCTGGAATTTAGACGGATCTAATTTGCTTACAAGTTGTGGATTGAAAATGGATGTATAAGCCAGTTCATTTTCTGTTTCACTATACTCTCTCTCTGCTACCATTATATTTGAAGGAAATATTAGTTTATTCAAACTGAGAGCTACTCCCGGTTGAATGACAATGACACAACCAAAAATGAGCAACAAAGAAGCTAAAGCAGTTGCCAGCTTGAATTTGAACCGGAAGTTGTTTACCGGTTTATAAAACCTGTTTACCAATTTTCTTCTCAGTTCATTTTCAAAAGGATCGTCCTCTATTTTAGGAACGTCCATAGTAAATAATCTATTCTCAAGATCTTTCATTTGCGATCTCCTTTTCCACATTACAGCGAAGTTTTTTCAGAAGCCTGTGCATTTGCACTTTGATGGTTCCTTCCTTCTTTTTGTAGATATCAGCGATTTCTTTGTAGCTGAGTTTCTCAAAATATCTTAGTGTTATCAAGTTCTGTTCATCGGTTTTAAACGCCGCTATTTTGCGCTGTATAACATCATAATTAAATTGTATATCCTCTCCCTCTACTGTGTTCCATTTTACTGATTCCCTGATATTGTTTTCTCTTTTCATATTTCTATAAAACTGGTTAACTTCGTTCACTGCGATCCTGTATAACCAAGAAGAAAAACTGCATTTGCGTGAATCGAGAAACCTGAAAAGGGAAAGGCGTTTCATAGCTTTGAAAAAAACATTTGATACAATTTCGTTGCGCACTGCTTCATCATTCACTCTATGGAATATAAAATTATTCATTATTGGATAGTATTTCCGATACAGATAATCGAATTCCTGCAAATCCTTTTTAGCCCTTATTATACTGTTTCTTTCAGTATTCAATTTCTAATTCCTTTAAATCTCTACAAATGAAACGTTAACAAAGTTAAAAGTTACATTTTTTCTAAAAAAGTGGAAAAATACTAAAATTTTAAAGTGAACTCAGTCTTTACATTCAGTTCGGAATTGGCAGTAATAGTTCCTCCGTGAAATCGCATGATCTGACGTGAAAGGCTTAATCCAATCCCGGAACCTTTTGCTTTGGTTGTAAAAAAGGGAATGAATATTTTATCGATCACATCTTCCAGGATACCGGGACCATTATCTACCACTTGAATGGCAACTTTTCCTCTTTTATCGAGGAATGCATTCAAATCTATATTTCCGTCTTCCTGTCCTTCCAATGCATGCAGAGAATTCTTCAGTAAATTCAAAAGGACCTGTTCGATCTGCTGTTGATCGGCAGTTACTTCCAATGTTTCAGGGATGATAGACCTTTTGCAACTGACGTTACTTTTACGCATTTCTTCTTCCATAAGAAGTTTAACATTATCGAAAATGTTTTTAACAGGTACTATTTCAAACTCTGGTTTGGGTATTTTTGTAAGATCGCGGTAAGATTCCACAAAACGGATCAACCCTGTACTTCGCTTATTAATGGTCATCATAGATTTTCTTATATCTTCCACTGTTTCATCGTCAATTTCCTGGGGAATATTATCAGTAGTATTGATATCCTTCAATAATTTTGTAACCGTGGTAGAAAGGGAAGCAATAGGTGTAATGGAATTCATCATTTCATGTGTAAGAACGCTTATCAGCTTCTGCCAGGCAGCCATTTCCTGCTCTTCTAATTCACTTTGTATATTCTGAATGGAAACCAGTCTTATACTTCGATTCCGCAATTTGAATTCAGTGGCATATATTGCTAGTTGAAGTATTTGATCTTCATCGGAAGTGCGTATCAGCATCCGTTCACCCGGTTTCATTTTCTTGAGTATTTTTACTAAATCACTGCTAAA
>CBFDCX010000068.1:0-8930 GCA_965603415.1 uncultured bacterium | reverse complement strand
TTGTGGGATATATCATTATTATTATTTATCTGCCTGTCTTCAATCTTGGATTGGCTATTAGTCACGGTTTAAAATAATATTTTTATAATAAGCTCGAATTAATTTTAATTCGAGCTTATTTTATTTTACAGGGTGGAAAATGATCTATTTTTTCCTGGTAATTCTCGGTGCAGCTTTTGGTAGTTTCTTTAATGTTTGCATATATCGTATCCCACGCAAAGAATCGATAGTTTTTCCCGGCTCACACTGTCCGCAATGTAATAAGAAGATAAAACCTGCAAATAATATTCCCATATTAAGTTATCTGTTTCTTAAAGGAAAATGCAGGGACTGTGGTTTTAATATTCCCATACAATATTTGTTGGTGGAGCTTCTCACACCTGTATTATTTATTCTACTTTTTGTTTCCACCGGATTCAGTTTAAATCCTGTTTTTTTTAAATATATCATATTCATTTCCGCTGGAATGATCATTTTTTTTATTGATTATAATCAGCAGATCATTCCCGACGTAATTTCATTACCACTTGTTATAATTGGAATAGCTGTTTCCTTTCTTCCTTCAATTGATATTACATGGAAATCAGCTTTAAGTGGAGCTGTCTTTGGCTTTGTGGTTTTCCTGGCAACTGCATATATTTTCAAACTTTTTACAGGTAAGGAAAGCCTGGGTGGAGGTGATATAAAACTCATGACCGCTATCGGAAGTTTTATCGGTATTGTCGGCACCATTTTCACGATTCTTTTTTCTTCTGGTATTGCTCTGATTATTCTGATCGTGATTGGTCATGATCGCCGCAAAGAATTTCCTTTCGGTCCATTTCTTATTTTTGGAGCTTTTCTTTACATCCTGACTGGCAGGTTCCTTACGGAAATGTATTTGACCCTGTTCAGAATTTGATGGGTCACATTGTCTCATCTGTCCAGCCTCTGACTCATGTAATTAATAATTAATTTAATTATTATATTATCTTAACTATCAACACTCTAAAGAGTTATTTCAATATCCAGGCAACAGTCTGTGTATGGTATACTAATTGCATTAAAGTTCAAATGGAAAAATCGGGTGTTTGGATGGTAAATGAAGAAGAAGATTCTGATTGTTGAAGATGAAAGAATTATTGCCGAAGATATTAGAAAATGTGTTCTTAATTGCAATTATGATGTAATCAGTATAGTACCTACAGGACAAAATGCTCTCTTAATAGTAAAAGAACAGAAACCTGATCTTATCCTCATGGATATCATGTTGGAAGGTAAATTAGATGGCATCGAAACAGCAGAAAAAATAATTCGCAAACATGATATCCCTGTTATTTATATAACTGCAAATGCAGATGACTCAATTCTTAAAAGAGCCAAAAAAACAAATCCCTATGGTTATTTAGTAAAACCGTTTGAAGAGATAGATTTAAATGCCGCTCTTGAAATTGCGTTCTATAAATATAATGCTGATAAGGAATTAATCCGAAGTGAGAAACGTTTTCGTAAACTGATCCAGGAAAATACGGATGTTATAATTGTTATTGATACAAAAAGAATAATTCAATTTATTAATAATGCCGGAGAAATTCTCTTCGAGAAATCAAAAGAGCGACTGATCAACACAAAATATGAATATAAATTTAATTGTGGGGAATTTAGCGAGTTTGAGATTAAACAAAAAACAGGGCAAAGACGGATCATAGAAATGCATGTTGTGGAAACAGAGTGGGAACAAAAACCAGTCTATCTGGCTACACTTCGTGATATCACTTTCAGAAAAAAGATCGAAGATGAACTGAAAAAAAGCAACATCAAATTGCAGAAACTAATGGAAGAAACTGTAAATGGACTTGTTTCCGCTATGGAAATGCGTGATCCCTACACTGCCGGTCATCAAAAAAGAGTAGCCGAACTTGCAACCAAAATCGCTGGAGAAATGGGTTTAGATAAGGATCAGGTAAATGGAATACGAATTGCCTCATTGATCCACGATATCGGAAAGATACATGTTCCGTCTGAAATACTCAGTAAACCCGGAAAACTGACCGATGTTGAGTTTGCGATTGTAAAATCTCATTCTAAAGCCGGATATGAAATCCTGAAAACCATCGAATTTCCCTGGCCGGTTGCAGAAACAGTTCTACAACATCATGAAAAACTTGATGGTTCTTCCTACCCGAATGGCTTAACAGTCGATGATATTATTATTGAAGCAAAAATATTATGTGTGGCCGATGTTATAGAAGCCATGTCGACTCATCGTCCGTACAGACCTGCGCTAAGTATCGAAAAAGCTCTGGATGAAATTATTAAGAATAAGGGTATCAAATATGATGAAGCAGCAGTGGAAGCCTGTGTAAAGATTATTAGAGAACAGAATTTTAGCTTTGCATAACAATGACTATATTTTTAAAAAACCTATTAGTTAATAAAATAATACGCTTGGTCTTCGTTGCTAAATATTCAATATTAAATTCTCAATAAAATAATGGCACGCCCGGAAGGACTCGAACCCTCAACCCTCTGATCCGAAGTCAGATGCTCTATCCAATTGAGCCACGGGCGCGTATGATAAGCAAAATTATTTTGACTTATTTTTGTGTCCAACATTTTTTGTAATCCGTTGAATAATAAAAAAAAAAGGAGAAAATCGTGAATAAAAATCAGATTATTTTATTGGTATTTTTTATTGCTGCAAGTCTTTTCGGACAGCATGGTAGTAGTGATTTCGAGGAGTATATGAATTATCAAAAAGAACCTACCATTGGAAATCTTATAAAAGCTGTTGAGTATTACAATGCACAGCTTGAAGGAGATTCTAAATATACAGCTCATCTAATGCTGGCACATATCTTCCAGAATGAATCCCAGAAAAACATGAATATCCTGGATGATGATTTGGATTCTCTTTCTACAAAGACTCAATTTTCTTATGCTAATTTGCTTCTGGATATTGGACAATTTGAAAAAAGTATAACGGTGTATGATAAATTAAATGACAACTTTCCAAAATGGTCGTGTCCTTGGCGTCATAAAGGGGAAGCACTTTATAAATTGGAAAAATATGAAGAGGCGAAAATCGCTACTATTAAAGCAATCGAAGTGCGTGAAGATCATTTCGATGCATATGTGCAATTAGCCAGGATCCAGAAAAAAGTTGGTAAATATATAGATGCTTTACAAACACTTGAAAAAGGACTTTCCTATAGCGAATCGAACACAGAAGAAGAAATCAGTAATGACGAAGTTAAAGCATTATATAATGAACTTCTGAAACTAATTGAAAAAACACCGAATAAAAAAAATTAAACAGTGCTTATATAACACTACAATAGAAGCAAATAGTTGATATTTTTATTTACAATCCAGTTCTAACAAATGGAACAAATATTGCATCTATTAATACAATTATGGAGGAATTTATGAAATATTTTAAAATTCTAATGATTTGTCTTATAATACTTATAGCTATAAATAACTTAATAGCTGAAGAGAAGTTCGTGATTAGATTCAATAATCCTACACAGGAAATTGTGAGTGAATTTACTTCAGAAGAATTTGACGTTGCATCATACAAACCAGGGATATATCTGGATTTAGTGGTAAATGAATCACAATATAGAGAGATTGAAGCTCGCGGATTTGATATTGAAATAACTCAAACAGAATCTCAACTCAGGGAAAACATGATCGCTGGCAGAGACTTAGATGGTTATCGTACTTATGATGATGTTGTGACTGAACTCCAGCAAATAGAATTGGATTATCCAGATATTTGCAAATTATATGATATTGGCGAAAGCCAGGGAAAGTTATATTCCGATGCCGGGAATTCCAATTATGATGATTATTATCATGAAGTGTGGGCTTTGAAGGTTTCTGATAACGTTGAAAATGAAGAAGATGAACCTTGCGTATATTACATGGGTGCACATCACGCCAGGGAACCTATCAGTACGGAAGTATCTATGGCTGTCCTTAACCATATTCTCGACAATTACGGGATTGATCCCACCATAACAGATAACGTAGATAATACCCAAATATGGTTTGTTCCAATTATTAATCCCAATGGGCATAAGATTGTTACCGATGAAGATAACCTCTGGTGGAGAAAAAATATCCGTGACAATGATGAAAATGGTTTTATTACCCCCAGTGGTGGGTATGATTATCCCGATGGTGTCGATCTAAACAGGAATTATGGTTTTGAATGGGGATATGTTGGAGCTTCGGGAAACCCGGAAAATCAACTCTATCATGGTCCTTATGCATTTTCCGAACCTGAATTAATTGCAACAAAAGAACTCATGGAATCCCACCATTTCGTAGCAGGATTCAATTATCACAGCCATGGAGAACTGGTTCTCTTTCCCTTTGGTTATAACAATGGAGTAACTGCACCCGATCACGATGCGCTTGAAGAACTGGCTATTGCTGTTGCCGCACCCATGGGATATACACCTCAGGAAGCATGGGAACTTTATCCCGCTATGGGAACAGCAGAAGATTTTTCTTATGGCATGCACGGCACTTTTTCTTTTTGTGTGGAACTGGCTACGGAATTCATTCCTCCTGCTGCGCAAGTTCCAAGTATCTGTAATGAAAATATCATACCGGCAATGATACTTCTGGATAGAGTTAATTACTCAGCTCTTACCGGTCATATTACAGATTTTAATACAGATGAACCAGTTCAGGCAGAGATCTTTGTGGAAGGTGTAGATGATACTGGCGTTTTCCGCTACCCTTATACCAGCAATGAAGACTTTGGTACTTACTATCGCCTACTGACTGATGGAAGTTATAATGTAACATTCTCTGCTTATGGTTATGTTGCCCAAACCGTAATAAATGTTGATATCTTAAATAGTGAACAAACTATTCTTGATATTACTCTTCTGCCTGATACTTCTACGATCGATATTACAGGTATAGTTACAGACGGCGATACCGGTTTGCCAATTGCCAACGCAATAGTAGATATTCAGGATTTTAATATTCCTGCTGTGGTAACAAATGAAAATGGTGAATTCATCATTCCTGATGTTTATGAATACACATATAATTTCCTTGTTTATGCTACTGATTATGCATCTTTTGCCGAAGAAATAGAAGTGACAGCCCAGAACAACGAAATAGATTTTGAGCTTTATCAACTTGATGACGGTACTTTTGAAACAGGTGTGTTTGCCAACTTCTGGCAGTTCAGCGGAGACAGTGTTTGGTACATTGACAATTCAACAGCTTATGGTGGAACCTATTCTGCCAGGAGTGGATTTATTGGCCATAATGAATCTTCCGAATTAATAGTAACAATTTTTGTACCGGAAGAGGATGAAATATCATTCTACCTTCATGTCTCATCAGAAGCTAATTATGATTATTTACGCTTCTACATAGATAATCAGCTGCAAGATGAATGGAGTGGAAATGTTCTCTGGGAATTTGAATCCTTTCCTGTTCCAGCAGGGCAGCATGAATTTAAATGGGCTTATATAAAAGATGGTGGTGTTATTGGTGGTTCCGATTGTGGTTGGATAGATGATATCGATTTTCCATCGACTGCAGGTAGCTGGCTTGAACCACCCTCGAATCTTCAATGGGAAATTGCATATCCACCCACAAATCCCTGGAGTGTTTTCTTAAACTGGGCTGCACCTTCCAATCCTGAAGTGCTTGGATATAACGTTTATCGAGATGATGTAATGATAAATATTGAATTGGTTACGGAAGTGGAATATGAAGATCAAACTGCCACAACTGGTTATCAACATGAATATTATGTTACTGCTGTTTACCCGGCAGGTGAATCTTTACCATCGAATGTTGTTACTATTGATTGGCCTGTAAACAATGATAATGAACAGCTTCCGATAGTTACCAAATTCTTGGGTAATTATCCCAATCCTTTCAATCCGAGTACAACCTTTAGCTATAGCCTGGCTAATGAATCGGAGGTTGAACTCTCAATATTTAATGTTAAAGGACAGAAGATCAGAACTCTGGTAAATGAGTGTCAAAGTGCAGGAATGTACCAGGTTATATGGAATGGCATGAATGATAATGGGAAAAAGGTTTCTAGCGGCATTTACTTTTCTCTTTTCGATATAAATGATGATGGGGATTATACCAGCGTGAAAAAAATACTGTTATTAAAATAATGGAGTATTTATGTTAAAGAAGATTTCTGTTCTCTTATTGTTGGTTATTCTGCTCGTTCCACTTTACGCAAAAAGCAATGAGATTTACTTTAAATTTCAAATAAATTCGAGAGAAGAAATAAATAAATTAACTAAAATAATATCGATTGATAATATTAAAGGCAATACTGTTTATGCCTATGCGAATCAAAAAGAATTATTTGAATTTATTCAACTTGGATACTCTTATACAGAATTGCAGCATGAGGGAATTCAACGAATTCCTAAAATGTCAGATAACATAGAAGCAATGCGAGATTGGGACACCTATCCAACTTATGAGACCTATGTTGATCTTATGTATCAATTTGCCACGGATCATCCGGATATCTGCTCTGTTACATGTATGGGTTATTCTGTAGAAGGAAGGGAGATCATTGTAGCAAAAATAACCGATAACCTTGATCTGACAGAAGATGAACCGGAATTTTTCTATACAGGTCAAATGCACGGAAATGAACTTGTTACATTCATTATGCTTCTCCGTTTGATAGATTATCTCACAGAAAATTATGGAACGAATGATAGAATCACTGATATTGTCAATAACATAGAGATATACATAAATCCACTCTCTAATCCTGATGGGACTTATGCAGGTGGAAATCATACGGTTTGGGATGCAACCAGGAATAATGCTAATAGCGTTGATCTGAATAGAAATTACCCTGATCCCGAAGATGGTCCGCATCCTGATGGGAATGAATATCAACCGGAAACTATTCTCATGATGGATTTTGCAGATAATCATAATTTTGTTCTTTCATCGAATCTGCACAGTGGGGTAGAAGTTCTGAATTATCCCTGGGACACATGGGCACAGCTCTCTGCAGATGACGATTGGTGGCAGGAAGTTTGTCATACTTATGCCGACACGGTTCATTTATATGCTCCTCCAGATTATATGACCGATTTTAATAACGGTATTACTAATGGATATGCTTGGTTCACTATGAATGGTGGAAGACAGGATTATATGAACTATTTCAAGCATTGTAGAGAAATGACTCTTGAACTTTCTGATGTAAAATTACTTCCTGAAAATGAGTTAGAAGCACATTGGAACTATAATCGCCAATCATTCCTGCTATATATGGAAGAGTGTCTGTACGGGGTAAGAGGACTTGTAACAAATTCTAATGGAGAACCACTCAGCGCAAAGGTCACCACACTGGATCATGATATCGATAACTCGCATATCTATTCCGATGATGAAATTGGTAATTATCATCGGATGTTATATCCCGGAATTTATGATCTTGAATTTAATTCTTACGGATACGTTCCGCAAATAATAGAGAATATTACGATTATTGATAATGATATAACTTTTCATAACGTAATTCTGCAGAACACTATTGAACGAACTATCAGCGGTGTTGTATCCAGCGCTGTTACAGGACAACTTCTCGAAGGAGCAGAGCTCATATTCCTGGAAACACCCCTGGAACCGATTTTTACAAATTCATCAGGTGAATACATGCTTTCTATATTTGAAGGAACTTACATTGTAAGAATATCAGCAGATGGATATGCAATGTTGGAAACAGAAATTATGATAGATGAAAATAATTTGGTTTTCGATTTTGAACTTTATAATACTGAAACAGAGAGCTTTGAAACGGGAAACTTCTCCGCTTTTAGCTGGCAGTTTAGCGGAGATGCAGATTGGACTATCGATACAAGCACAGCATATGAGGGTGTTTATTCAGCACGATCTGGAGTTATTGGTCATATTCAGGAAACAGAACTTTTTGTAACCATGGAAACAACATTTCCTGCTACTATTTCGTTTTATTACAAAGTATCATCAGAATCAGGATACGATTACTTGAAATTTTATATGGATGATGTTTTTATACATCAGTGGTCTGGAGAATTAGATTGGAATTTTGCTTCTTTTAATGTGGATCCTGGAAATCATAACTTCAAGTGGACATACGAAAAAGATGGAGGTGTGATCGGTGGACAGGATTGCGCCTGGATAGATCAGATTGTTTTTCCACCTACAGGAGTTGTCAGTGTAGATTATGAATTACCTGAAGTTGCTTCGGAATTATTGGGAAACTATCCCAATCCATTTAATCCGCAAACAACTATTAGATTTAAACTGGTAGAAGAATCGAATGTTGAACTTAATATATACAATTTGAAAGGGCAACATGTAACAACCTTGATGAGTGAACCGCTGGAAATTGGAGCTTATTCTATTGATTGGAATGGTGTTGATAAAAATAATAAACCTGTTTCTTCCGGTATTTATTTTTATAAATTAAAGGCTGGTAGTTCTTCTTTTTCAAGAAAGATGCTGCTGCTGAAATAGAAAATGATTTTATAAAAAAGTGTATTAAAAAAATAAAAAAAAGGAGTAAATTATGAAAAAAACAAAAATTGCGATTTTACCGATTCTTCTTGCAATTTCAACAATGGCTTTTGCTTCTCAAACCGTCACCTATGATGACGCATGGAGCGAAGCCGGGTTCAATCTTAACCGGATAAGTGGTTCCGGAGTAGGGATCACATTTTCCATCGACGAGTTTAGCCTGGAAGATGTCAGGATAAACGGGGAAGATATGCAGAGCATAACTCTTCCCAATACGTTCCTGCAGAACGAAGCAGGAGCGCCCAATCTTCCCGGTAACGGAAGATATCTTGCACTTCCGCAAGGATCTATTGCATCTTTGCGTATCGTATCTTCACGCACCGAAGTATTTCAAAATGTAGAAATGTCACCCGCTCCCC
>CBFDCX010000067.1:0-8931 GCA_965603415.1 uncultured bacterium | reverse complement strand
AGCAATGTTCTCGATGTGGAAAATTATCCTTTAACAGAATTGGGAAACACAAATGCTTCGGAGATGGCAAAAGTAATGGAAAATTCTTACAGGGCTACCAATATTGCCTTAACGCTGGAATGGGCCAGATTTGCCGAAAAGATCGGTGTGAATATTTTCAATGTACGGGATGCGATCCGCAAAAGAAAAGGTACTCATGACAATCTGCTGCGTCCCAGCCTGGGCGTTGGCGGGTATTGTCTTACCAAAGATCCGGTGCTTGCGAACTGGGCCATGAAAGATGTTTTTGAAATTGATGACACACTGGCAGTAGCTGTTAACTCGGTTAATATCAACGATACAATGCCTACCCATACGGTTGATTTGATAAAAGAAGAAACCCCTGAATTAAGGGATGTAAAGATCACAGTATTAGGCGTTTCCTACATGGAAGATGTGGGAGATACCAGACACTCGCCTTCTTACACACTGGTAAGATTATTAAAAGAAAACTGGGCAGAGGTTACGTGTCATGATAGCTATGTAGAATTCTGGGCGGAAATGGAAACCGAAAAAGTATATAATGAATTAGATAAAGTCCTTCCCGGAGCGGAAGTTGTAGTCTTTGCGGTGGGTCATTCGGAATATAAGAATATTAAGCCTGAAGATCTGGTAAAAAAATGCGGCACTAAGCCCTTGATCATAGATTGTTCAAATTTTTTAAATGACAATAAGATTAAGCAATACCTGGAACTTGGATGCACCGTTAAAGGTGTCGGTAAAGGGCACATTAAGAATTTGTAACTTATCTCAGATATTTTCTTGGGAAGGAAGGGAATAGAAAGAAAAATCTTCCTGTGTTTCTTATGTTCTTTCTTTTTCGAGGAAGAACAACAGGATGAGTTTAGTTAGTGAAAATGTAATTAGGAGCAATATATGAAATTAGCTGTTGTAGGAACGGGATACGTTGGATTGGTCACCGGTACCTGTTTTGCAGAAATGGGTAATGATGTCATCTGCGTGGATAACGATAAGAAGAAGATCGATTTGCTCAACTCGGGCAAGATACCCATCTGGGAACCAGGACTGGAAGAGATGGTTATTCGCAATTCAAAAGAAGGTAGATTAAATTTCACGAGTGATATTAAAAATGCAGTAGAAAGATCACAGATATGTATTATTGCGGTGGGAACACCTCCCGGTGAAAATGGCTCTGCTGATCTGCAGTACGTTCTGGCTGTAGCCAGAGATATTGCCACCTATATGAATGACTACAAGATCATCATTGATAAATCAACTGTACCGGTAGGAACAGCTGATAAGGTGAAAGCAACCGTGCAGAAAGTGCTGGATGAACGTGGTGTAGACTATCCTTTCGATGTTGTTTCCAATCCGGAATTCCTCAAAGAGGGCGATGCTATAAATGATTCGATGAAACCGGATCGCGTTGTGGTGGGAACGGACAGTGAAAAATGCGCGGAGATCCTGCATGAACTCTATGCGCCTTTCTGCCGCACCCGCGATAAACTTATCGTCATGTCGGTACGTTCGGCCGAGATGACCAAATATGCTGCCAATGCCATACTGGCCACCAAGATATCCTTCATGAACGATATTGCCAACTTATGTGAACTGATGGGAGCGGATGTCTCTGAAGTGCGTCACGGTATTGGCGCAGACAGCCGTATCGGTTATAAATTCATCTATCCGGGAGTCGGTTACGGTGGCAGCTGCTTCCCCAAAGATGTGAAAGCGCTTATCCATATGGCTAAGAAAGCAGGTACTACCGTGCGTGTGCTGCAATCTGTGGAAGACGTGAATGAAGATCAGAAAACAGTTCTTGTAAAAAAAGTTAAAAGCCATTTTGGTGAAGATCTTACAGGTCTTATGTTTGCCATCTGGGGCCTGGCTTTCAAGCCCAAAACAGATGATATGCGCCAGGCTCCTTCCATTACTATTATCAAGGGTCTTCTGAAAGCTGGAGCGACTATTCAGGCGTATGATCCGGTGGCAATGGATGAAGCAGGTCGCGTATTTGGTGATAATCCTAAGATAAAATATACACATGGAAATTATGATGCCCTGAAGGGTGCCGATGCCCTACTGCTGGTCACGGAATGGAATCAATTCCGCTATCCTGATTTTGAGAAAGTAAAAAAACTGCTGAATAAACCTGTCATTTTTGATGGCAGGAACCAGTATAATCCAAAAGAACTTAAGGAACTAGGGTTTAACTATTATGCTATAGGAAGAAAGGTTTGAAAATTCTTATTACCGGTGCAGCCGGCTTTATCGGCTCACATCTCTGTGAAACATTAATAGAAAAGCATAAAATTTTCGGACTGGATAATTTCTGCGATTTTTATAATCCACAGATAAAGTGGAACAATGTCAGCAACTTGCAGCAAAGCAGCAACTTCACACTGCTGGAAGCAGATATCCGGGATGAAAATGCTTTAAAAGAAATTTTTTCAAAGCATGAATTCGATCTAGTTATCCATCTGGCTGCCATGGCCGGTGTACGTCCTTCCATTGAAAATCCGCAACTTTATACAGAAGTTAATATCAACGGTACGGTTAACCTGCTGGAAGAATGTAAAAAACAGAATATCAAGAAATTTATTTTTTCCTCATCCTCTTCCATTTATGGCAATAACAGGAAAGTTCCTTTTTCCGAAAATGACCCGGTAGATCATCCCATTTCACCTTATGCTTTCACCAAGAAAGCCGGAGAGCTCATCTGCCACACCTATCATCATTTGCACAAGATATCTGTTATCTGTCTGCGTTTTTTCACAGTTTATGGACAGCGCCAGCGACCCGATTTGGCAATTCATAAATTTGCCCGGTTAATTTTGAATGATAAACCGATCCCTGTTTACGGTGATGGTTCTACCCAGCGGGATTATACTTATATCGATGATATCATAGATGGTGTCTTGAAGGCGATCGATTTTATTCAGACAGGAAATAAATACGAGATTCTCAACCTGGGAGAATCCAGGACCATAACACTTTCTAAAATGATTTTAACAATTGAAAATGCTCTTGGCATAAAAGCAAAAAAAGATTTTTTCCCTATACAGCCGGGTGATGTGGAAAGAACCTATGCGGATATTTCAAAAAGCAGAACAATACTGGGTTACGATCCGCAAACAGATTTCGAAGAAGGAATTGCCAAGTTTATAAATTGGATTAGAAAACAATAGAAAATTAATAAAATAATAAAGCAATTTTAAAAAAGGTAATGATACTTTTTTTGTGTGCGCAAAAAAATAATTTGACAGAAATGATTCATTTTGTTCTTTTTTACACGGAACTTTTAGAAAAATAAAAACTTAGTTTAAATAAGCATTCCGTGCATTTGGCATTGGACATCTTATTAATAGATAAAAAAGTTCATTGAGGAGGAAAAATGAGTTTCAGAACACCCAGTATCAATAGTGTATCTCTGGCAGGTAATATTGTGCGTGATGCCGTTATCAACCATGTGGGAGAGAATAATGTCCCGGTAACTACTATCACTATAGCCCATAACCAGCGATACAAAGACAAAGCCGACAAATGGAAAGAAACAGTATCATTTGTGGATGTAGAAGTTTGGGGAGCATTGGCCGATCGGGGAGATTACTATAAAAAAGGAATTCCCGTTATTGTGGAAGGCAGCATTAAAGAAAATCAGTGGAAAGATAAAGAAGGCAAAACACATTCCAAAGTTATTTTGCGGGCAGATAGGATCCATATTCTAAGTTATCCGGAAAAGAAAAGCGAGGAAAAATAAAACTGTAAAACCACTTGGTTCTTGTTAGAAAAAGGTTTAATTAGAATTTATAACCCACTCCAAAATGGTGCGTAGCATCTATAGTGTGGGTATTATAAGCATAATCAATAATAATATTATATAAAGTAAATCTGGCGCCCATCGAGTAACTGGCGGGATTGGTGCGGGTACCAAAACGCAAGGTCAAAGCATCTATGACCTCTACCTCTGTACCGGCATGGATCTCTGTTTCACCGGCAAAAGATTTTTTCAATTCCAGGGCAGTAACAACATTAGTGTAAGGTAAGTAGGAAATTCCCATCGCCATTTTCTGCGGCAGCTCATGACTGTTATCAACACCAACTTTCGGATTGTTCAGGTTGGTAACCGTGAAGCCGATCTTGGTTCTCTGATGCAAAGTAGCCAGTACTCCCAGGTTCATACCGAAGGCTGGTTCGTCTCCAAAACCGTCTATGGACAGATGATACATATTAAAAGTATAGCCCAGGTTGACCTCAGAATGAATATCTTTCATCAGCGTGAAGGAATGCGCCAGGGCATAAATTTTTTCCGAGAGCAGGTTCACATCCTGGAAATCCACATCCATAGATTGCAGTCCGATCCCAATAATACCGAATTTGCGGGGTAATTCCATAGTAAGAGCTACTGAATTCAGGATCTGAAAATCATTACTGAAAAGCTTGGAATAACCAATCATGAGGCTGGTACTTGCCATGTTCAGACCGGCAGGATTATAAAAGATACCGTTGGCATCATCACTTTGAGAATAGAATGCACCACCCATACCACGAGCCCGGGGTGAAGGTTCGTAATCATCGAATATGGCAGAAAGATTTACCACAATAACAAATAACACCAGCAAAAAAAGATATCTATTTTTCATTATTTTCTCCCCTTAATCCAGTGGCGCACCGATAACGATCGGAGCTTTAGCTGTTTTTTTATTACCGGAATCTATTTCTATTATTTCCAGGAAGCAGATATACAAACCTAGAGGTAGAAGTTTGTTTTCCTTGTCTCGGCCATCCCAGTCGTAATGTGTAATACCTGTTTGACCTGAAATAATAATATTTTGAGGTTCAAAAACCAGTTTTCCTTCTGCATTGTAAATGCGCAGGATAGCTTTATCATCGATTTGTGAAGCAAATTCAATGGGAAAGGTTTCACCAGCATAGGGATTGAAAGGTTTGGCAGGGATGTTCAGGACAGCTTTGTGGGAAGTAACTTCATATTGATAATCATAAGGAGGGTCATCAGGATAATTTTCAGGGAAAAGGTAAGAGACACCTGACATATCAACAGCAGATATGTAAAACTGAACTGTAGTTCCTTCAGATTGCCCGGGAATAATTGCCTGATAATCAGCTTCTACAGAAATCGTATCCATCTCTGTAGATTTAAAATTTGCATCGCTGGCTGTTTTCCAGTAGAGCAATACACTTTCAAACTCAAACGGATAGGAAAAGGTTATGGTGACTGTCTCTCCTGGTATTCTATCACTGATATCACCATAGGGATAATTATCGAATTCTCCTTCCTCAAGATGGTCCTGATAACCGGGTAAAATCTGGAAAGTGCTCTGATATAAACCACCAACACCTCTAGCTTCCAGTATATAACCAACAGTAAACTCAGTCACGTCAATTCCAGTCGAATCCCAGACTCTTATTGTTATTTGATTTTCATTAATATCTTCTATATTGAGATTGGTTCCCCCACCAGCAGAGTAGACTTCATAGATCTCACCGATAACCTGTACGAGAGTACCTTCATATGAATTAAGATTTTGCCCCAGATCAAGAATTATAGGAGGCGGTTCGGGGTTTCCGGAACTGATCACATCATAATTGAAATCTTTTATTTCAGTAACTCCATTATAATCTTCAACTTCACCGGTAACCTGAACTCTGTTTCCACGAATAAGGTCTTGATAGTAGGCTGTAGTTATGTCGTAATCAAAAAGCATCAGACCTTTACCGGATTGATCTTGGATAAAAGCGTTGAGCATTGTACCATGAGTCATACCCGCACCAATTGTAATAACTCCTTCAATGGTAACAATCTGTCCATTATAGACAGAGATACTATCCTGAATATTGGCAATTGGAGTTATGGTTTGAGCACAGAGCAGGACGGGTAAAAACAGAAAAAATAACAAAAGTCTTTTCATTTTTCCTCCACAGCTTTGTCCCTGTGAAATATTGTATATGCAACCATTATGGCAATGGCTATCACAATGGAACTATCAGCTATATTAAATACTGGCCACCTGGTCATGACAGCATCCGGAAAATCACACCAGATAAAATCAGTTACGCTGCCCAGGGCTATCCTGTCAATTAAATTTCCTACAGCTCCACCCAGGATCAGAGCAAAGGATATTTTTTCGATTATCGAACTTGTTTTGGAGAGGAGGTAAAATATCAGGAAGATAGCCAGCAGAGATACAATGATGAAAACTATCTTGTTTAAGCCGGGAGTGCCAAAGCTGAGACTGAAGGCAGCTCCTGTGTTTTGCACATAGGTTATCCAGATGATCTTAGGAGTGATCTTGACTATCTCACCGATTTCCAGCGAGTTTCGTACTAATACTTTGGAAATCTGGTCGATAATGATAACAACCAGAGTTATCCAGAGATAAACATATTTTTTCACTAAGTTCTTCTTTTGCTGTTTTTTTCTTCCTTCGATTTACACTCAATACAGAATTTAGCATAAGGAACTATTTTCAATCTGTTATGTTGAATATGTTTTCCACAGATCTGACAAATTCCATATGACTTATCATATATCCGTTTCAAGGCTGAGTTGATCTTCTTGCATCTTTCAATCTCTTTTTCAAGAAGATATACGCGCATTTCTGCTTGATCGGTATCCGTACCCATATCTGCCTGATGCAGAGAGTAGGAAGAGAGATCTCCGCTGCAATTTTTAGCACCCTTTTTCTGGATCTCATCGATACCTTTGATAATCTTCTGTGTTTCATCTCTTTCTTTCAAGAGAATTGCTTCATATTCTTCCAATCTTTTTAATGTTAAACTATTGGCAGCCATATGCTTCTTCCTTATCTATAATTTTTTAGTAAATTTATTATTAAAGTTTCAAGATTGTTTTTTGCCTTAGCGGCATTTGTCCTGATCTCTTCCTGACTGTGCGGGTGGCTGTGGAATATGTTACTGAGATTGGTGACCACGGAAATACCCATTACTCTCATGCCGCTGTGAATCGCCACAATTACTTCAGGAACGGTGGACATACCCACCAGGTCTGCGCCCAGGGTAACCAGCATCCTGCATTCAGCCTTTGTTTCCAGGCTAGGTCCGGTCAGACCGGCATAAACACCCTGTTTTAGTTGGAAATTATTATCAAGTGTAATTTGCCGGGCAAGTTCTATCAGCTTCAGATCATAAGGTTCGTGTAGGCTGGGAAAACGTTCACCCAGTTCTTCGATATTCGGACCGATCAGGGGATTATCCCCGGTAAGATTTAGATGATCGGTTAAGAGAACCAGGTCTCCCGGCTGAAGCTCTTCATTCAAACTTCCGGCAGCATTGGTGATGATAAGTGTTTTTACACCCAAAGCCTTTAATATCCTGATGGGAAAGGTGATCTCCTGCATGGAATAACCTTCGTAGTAGTGCAGTCTGCCCTGCAGGATCACTACATTTTTCCCGGCTAGAGAACCGGCCAGAAGCCGTCCTTTGTGGGAAGGTGCGGTAGAGAGGGGCATATAGGGAATATCCTGGTAATCGATGCTTACAGGATCTGTCATCATTTCGGCAATAGTGTTCAGTCCTGTTCCCAGGATAATACCGATCTCAGGTTTGATATTCAGTTTGGATTCAATAACTTCAACTGTTTCAGTAATTTTTTCAATCATTAATTCTATCCTCTTAATGAGTTGAGCAGAAGATTACGTAAAATATTTAAAAGTACGATGGCAATAATTGGAGAAAAATCGAATGGTGAACCCGGGAAAAGACGGTGCAGGAAATTTCTGAGCCAGCCCAATACGGGTTCCGTGATAGTTACCAGAAACAGATAAACCCTGAAGAAAGTGCTGTGTGGATTTACTGGAAACCAGGAAAGGATGGCGCGAATGATGATGATGAACATATAAATATCAATGGCCTGAATTATCAGATATATAAGACCATTCATTATTTCAGCACCTCATGACAATTACGGCAGCGCGCTTCATAAATGTCGCTGGCACCTACAACAATTGTATCCTTTTCGTGCGAGAGACGCTGAGTCCGGCTGGCAGGGTTGCCGCATTTTACGCAGATAGCGTTGAGCTTGGTTACATATTCGGCAATAGCCAGCAGCTGGGGCATGGGACCAAAAGGTATCCCGCGGTAATCCTGATCCAATCCGGCTATTATAACACGCTTACCGCTATCAGCCAGCTTGCTGCAGATTTTCACGATCTTATCATCAAAGAATTGTACTTCGTCGATGGCTATGACTTCGGTATCATATTTCACCTGCTTATGAATGTCCTGAGAAGTGGCAACGATCACCGAGGGGGTTTTCATCTGGCTGTGGGAAACGATCTGTTCTTTATCGTAACGGTTATCGATTTTAGGTTTGAATACCTGAATTTTCTGCCTGGCATATTCAGCCCGATGGACTCGCCTGATCAGCTCTTCCGTCTTACCGCTGAACATGCTGCCACAGATAACTTCTATCCAGCCTGTTCTGTTGTTTATTATGTTCATGCTTAACCCCGTGGACATTTATTTGATTTGGCTTTTATGTGTCAAATGATTTATAGGGTCAAATTTCGGGTTGAAATTAAGCACGAATCAGGAAGATTTATAGGATGATTTGCTAATTAAATAACCTTTAAAAAAGATGCAATTGATTTTATTAGAAACAAAACATTTATTAAATTGTCTGATAGTTATTTGTTAACAGACACTCTGAAAAAAACCTTTGACGCAATTCTTCTTAACTAAACAATTTGTTCAAAAAAAATTCGGAGGAACTTTTATGAACTATCGAGTTCTGGCTATTAATCCCGGCTCTACATCCACCAAGATAGCAGTCTATGACGATCACCTACCGCTTTTTACTGAAACTCTGCGGCATACTGCCGAGGAGACCGATAAGTTCGAGAGCATTATCGAGCAGTATGAATTTCGTAAAGACCTGGTTCTGCAGGCACT
>CBFDCX010000066.1:0-8966 GCA_965603415.1 uncultured bacterium | reverse complement strand
CTCCCACAACAAAGACAACAGGAAACCAGAAAAGATATTTTGTAAAGAAAGAATTGGAATTACATTTAATAATTTCTGCTGTTAGTATGGTTTTTTCAAAAAGCTTAGAACTTTCTAAGTACTCCCCGGTAGGTGAAACAATAAGAGAATAGCCTGTATTGGCAGCTCGGTAGATCATCTTTCGTGTTTCCACAGCGCGGAATTTTGTCATTATGGCGTGCTGGTATGTTCCGGCAGAACGTTTGAACCAGGCATCGTTGGTTATGTTCACAATAAAATCCACGCCTTCCCTGGCCATCCTGGTAGTAAGAAATTCAAATGCTATTTCAAAACAGATCAAAGGTGAATATGTGTTTCCCTCAATATCATAAAATTCCTGTTTTTCACCGTATTCCCAATTAGCCTGTCCCAGATGGACATTCCATAAAAACGGAAAAATATTCAGCAGTGGAATTCGCTCTCCAAACGGAACAAGCACGTTTTTATAATAAGGAGGATATATCTTTCCATTCCTATCAAAACGTGTGGCAGCATTATAAAATTTGTACTTACGTGAATTACCCGGTCCCAGATATTTATAATGAGGAAAGCCGGTGAAAATATCCTTTTCCAGAGTTTTAGTCTGATCCAGTATCCATCTTTTATTTTTGGGCTGTCGTAATAAATACATGGGAGTAGCCGATTCCGGCCAGATTATCAAAGCTGAGCCCTGTTCTGCTGCAAGAGCTGTGTAATCTTTATAATATTTCAAAGTTGTATCCAGATAGGCCTGTTCCCATTTTTTGTCTTGTGGAATACTTACCTGAACTATGGAAACTTTTGTATCTATTTTAATCAATTTTATTGTCTGGAGTCGAATAAATCCGTAACCGGTCCAGATGATAATGACAGTTATTAAAGCAATTAAATTTCTTTTATAATTATTTCTTAATTCATAAATAAGAATATTAACAAGAATGATGAGAGCAGAAAGAAGATAAATTCCACCGATATCTGCCAGTTGTATAAAGGTGAGGTAATCTCCCAAAGAATACCCGACATTAAACCATGGGAAGCTGAACTCACCGAAATTCTGTAAGTATTCGAAAGAGAGCCAGAAGCAGATAAAAGCAAGGTATTTCAGTTTTGGATTTAACTTCCAGATGCTGCCAATCAAATTGAACAAAATGGAAAAATAGAGCCCGAAGAGGATCAACGTGCCAAAAAAGCCGGGCAATGTAACCAACGATATCCAATGCAAACAGACCAGACCGTAAACAACTCCGAAGACAATGGCGGCTCGTATAATTTGTTTTATACCCGGTTTTTCTTCAAAGAAAGAAAACAGAGGTATCATCCCGAAGAAAACCAGGAATTCCAGATGAATCGGAAGCCTGCTTAAAGCTAAGAACAATGCTGCTAAAGCCGGTTTATAAAAAGATGTAGATCTCACAAAATCATTTAATTTCATAATCTAATGTACATATCCAGATCTCATGGTTCGAAAGTAATATCAGAAAACTATCCTCTATAAGAAAATCCAGCCACTGAAAAGGAGAGACAGCAAATTTTTTACCGGAAGCAAGATGCTGAAAAAAGAATTTTTCTAATTTGTATTTCTGCCGCTTGTCAAATTGAGCTTTTCCCTCTAATTCTTCTTTAAATTGTCCCAATCTGTCAAACACTATCGTTTTATCCTCTGCCAGATCATAAACAACTACATTGTTTTTTCCCAAATTCAGAGATCGAGGTTTTGTAAGCTGGAACTTTCCAAAAGAATAGAAATCATTTTCTTCAAATGTACGGGTCGTTACAATTTCTTTGCGGTTATCATCGTAAATGTAAAATGTTTCGTCACTTGTAATCTCAAAAAGAGTGGGTCCAACAAAATCTACCAACTCAAATTCGGTGATCCATTTACCGTCTTTATCGAATTTCTTTATCTTTTTCTGGAAGCTGTCCAACGCTAACAGATTTCCATCCGGGGCAATAGCAATATCTGTGAGTTTGTTAAAATTTGAATGATCGAATCCCAAACCGCCTATTGTGTTTATCCGCTTCCCATTTTTGAAAATATGAATGTAGTTACCTTCCATAATGAAAGCAGTTCTTTCCGGGTAGGAAAAAGCACATTTTTGAGGAATGAAATCGATGTTGAATTTCTGAATAATATTTAATTTGACAGGAACATAATCATTCCGCTGTTCTATGGATGAACACCCTCCCAATATCAAAAATGCAATTAACAAGACCAACAAAGTTCGTTCTACTTTTAGCATAAGTACCTATTTTTTTTCTGTGAAGCGGATGTCTTTCAGTTTCCCTTGAATGGTAGTTCTTCCCTGCCAGGTATTGAATTCCAATGAATAAGCAATATCGATGAATAATCCTTTTTTCAGGAAGGGCAGAAAGTCGCCCAGATTAAAACCGATAAGATCGAGCGTACAACCGTCTTTTACTACTTTCATTTTTAAGTGGTTCTTGCCAACGTTATAAGGAAAGCCAACCACCATCACACCTTCCGTGTAAAAGGTTGGACGCATATTTCCCGGTCCGAAGGGAGCAAATTTATTTAACCATTCAAGCAGGTTTTCATTGATCTCGTAGAGTTCCAGTTTTGTATCTATCTTTAATGGAGGTATAAGCTGTTCAGGTGTAATATGTTCTTTAACGTAACTGCATAAACGGTTTTCCAGGACATCCACATATTCTGTTAATATGGAAAGTCCGGCAGCATATTTATGCCCGCCAAAAGTCTCGAGATAATTTTCCACCGAAGATAGTGCTTCGAATAGATCGAATCCGGAGATACTTCTCCCGGAACCACTGCCAATGCCATCTTTAAAGGTTATCATTATTGATGGTCTGTAATATTTTTCTACCAGTTTGGAAGCAACAATCCCAATTACTCCGGAATGCCAATCGTCTGAAGATACTACAATTATGGGAGTTTCATCCAGATTCTTATATTTCTTCTCGATGATATCACAGGCTTCCTGGAAAGTCTTCTGATCTATCTGCTGTCTCAGGGAATTTTCCCTTTCAATTATTTGAGCTAATTCCATGCTGATTTCTTCATCCGTAGCAACCAGAAGCTCTACGGCACGCATGGCGCTGCCCATTCTTCCGGCAGCATTAATGCGCGGAGCCAATCCAAAAACAATATCACTGGAATTAAGTTCTTTCTCGGAAAGACCTGCAATATTTATCAATGCTGTTATTCCTATATTTTGTTTTTTAACTAATCTTTCCAAACCGATACTGGCAAAGATCCTGTTTTCTCCCATTAAAGGTACAATGTCGGCTATTGTACCCAAAGCTACCAAGTCTACATATTTATCAACAAATTCCTTGGAATCGATCTCCATTTTACTGTAAACTGCCATCAACAGTTTATAAGCAACTCCAACTCCAGCCAGTGCAACAAAGGGATATTTACAGTCTTCCAGTTTAGGGTTAATAATAGCGTAAGCTGCTGGTAATTTTTCTTTTGGATTATGGTGATCTGTAATTATAATATCCATACCCAGGCTATTGATCTGTTCAACTTCTTCAATAGCATTTATACCGCAATCAACACTGATGATAACCTGAGCGCCTTTTTCTTTGATCTGATCCACTCCGCAAAGAGAAAGTCCATATCCGTCTATCATCCGGTGCGGAATATAATAGTTCACGATTGCACCCACTTTTTTCAATCCAAGATACAAAAGGGCTGTCGAGGTTGTGCCATCCACATCGTAATCCCCGTAGATCATGATCATTTCTTCTTTATTAATAGCACGAATAATCCTTTCTACCGCTTTTTCCATATCTTTAAAAATAAATGGGTCAAAAACATCATCTAAACTGGGATTGAAGAAATTATTTATTTCAACGGTGTCGGTGATACCCTTATAAACAAGCATTTCTGCTATCATTTCCGGGCATTTTATCAGTTCGGAGATCTGTTTTACTTGTTGTTGTTGTTCATCAGTTAAAGCTTCAGAGGTTGTCCACCTTTTCTGCATAAATTTATCCTTATTTTTTTATTTAACTAAAATATAATTTGTCAAAGAAGATAATAAGCCGAATTCTGTAAATTGCCTAATAAGCAATTCAATGTCTATTTGTCTAAACCGGATATCGCTATACTCACCCGAGTTCAAAAAATGACCGGTTCAAGCTGCCTACCCGAGAGCCAATTGAACCGGGCCGATTCTAGCTCTCCTATTTGGCATTGCACCGGATAAGGCATTCCGAGCACCCCGATTCACACCGGAGTCTGGTGGTCTCTTACACCACCTTTTCACCTTTACTCCGCACCTACTTGATGAGTTTCAGTTTCTTATCAAGTAGGTGCGGGGAAGTCTGTTTCTGTGGAGCTTGCTCCTCGTTACCGGGACTTCCCGTTAGGAAGTATCCTGCCCTCTGGTGTTCGGACTTTCCTTCCTGCACCTACTTTGATGGTAAAAATAATAAGACCAACAAAGTAGGTGCAGGACAGACATTCTATCTTCTTTGACAACACTTATTAAGCGGGTTTTGAAACCAGTATTCTCCCGCAATTCTCACAATTAATGATCTTTTGACCTTCATTAATTTCAATTATCAATTGAGGCCTGATGTTATAGCCGCAACCTCCGCAAGCATTATTATCGCTAAAGACAACAGCTTTTCTACTTTTGTTTTTTATCAATAATGCATATCTGCGAACAAGTTGAGAATTCAAATCTTTTGCTAATATATTACGTTTATTTCTGTATTCAGCAATATCTTTTTCAACATCTTCGATTTTTTTTCTAAGTTTTTCTTCATTAGCTTTCAGTTCGTCATCTGCTTTCTTCTGATCTTTTTTATCTATTTCCAATTGAGCTTGAATGTTGACTTCTTCTTCCATTAATATAATAAGATAGTCATCAATTTCAGAGTTTAAATTTTCCAGGTGGCTTACTTCGCTGTTAAGAGCTTTGTATTCTTTGTTCGTTTTAATAGTGAGAAGCTGATTTTTATATTTATCGATCTTCTCATTATTAGATTTAATTTCCAATTCTTTCAGTTTTTGTGTTTTCAGATTTTCATCCAAGGCATTCTCTGTTTCTACAAGTTTATTGTTTGCTGTTTCCAGGTTTTGTTTCAGGTTGCTAAGCTCCTCTGGAAGCTGCTTTGTGAGAATGTCTTTCTCTCCGATTATATCATCACATTCCTGCATGTTGATCAATATTTTTATTTCCTTGATCATCTCTTTCTCCAAATTTATAAAGGTCTATATACTAAAAGAAGCATCTACCAATTTGGCAAATGCTTCCTGTTATTTAAATCTATTAACAGATGATTCTACAATTTTACTTTTTATCAACCTCACTATATAAATACCTTTCAATATTATTCATTATCAAAAGATTTTTCTTCCTCATTTCTGTCAACTTCATTTATCAGCAATTGATTATCTTTTATAGAAAATACTACGTTATTTAATTCCTCTCCGATTAACTTTGAATGTTTAAAAATTCTCACATGTGTTTCAGGATAAACTTTTTCAAAAACTGTTATTTGAAAATCGGTTAATTCATCCTGTAAAAGCTCATCTATTCTTTTTTCATATTCTTCTTCCATTTCTCTTAGTTCAGAAGAGAGAAGTGGAATGATTTCTTCCTTTTCATCCGGATTATTTCTGGCATTTTCCAGTTTATCTTGTGTCCCTCGAATCATTTCTTTCAAATAAGGTGAAGCAGTAATCTCAATTTCGGTTAACACCGAGAACGGACTTCCAACATTGGATAATGTAATGTTGTTTCCACATTGCAATAAGCAATTAGCAATGGAACTGTCTTTTTCACCTACGATCTTCTTTTCGGAGTGAAGGTTGCTAAATCTTACGTTTTTATTAATAGTTAAAATTCCGTTACAAACTATCCTGGCATTTTCTGCATATTCAATATTCGCATCGCCGTCTACAAATACACCCTTATTCTTGCAATCACTAATATTGCCTTTTACTCTTAAATTTCCAATAACTTCAACACGTGAATTTGTGATTACTCCATCAATTGTAATGTCACCGTAAATCTTCAAATCTTTATCAATTATGTTTTCGTTAATAAAAAAATCAGATTTTACATGAAGTTTACTCTGGTTATCTATAAAGGGATATCCGAGTTTTAAAGCCAATATTTGATTCTCTTTTTCTGCATAGTAAACGTTATCTCCCAGTAGATCGTCGGCATTTAAACTGGAAGTAACTCCAGAAGAGACCTGATTCCCAAAGATATCTAAGCCTGGTTCGGAAACATCTGTGATTTTCAACTCGGCAAGAACCTGATGTTTATTGATCTTTTCAAAACTATCCAGGTTATAAATATCATAGGCAACCTCAGGATTGTAGCAGTTTTCTTTATCGAATTGATATGTAATTTCAGAATCTGCCAGCGGATTAGCTCCTTTAGCTATCAGGAACGGAACATTGATCTCCTTCCGAATTTTATTCTGCTCATTGAGTTTTTTTGCTTCATCAAATCCATTTGTAATACCGGCTGTATTAATAAGTTTAGTTATTTCCTTTTCATCTATCATGCCCGTATCATCATTAAAAATAAGGTAAGCAGACAGGTTATCTTCAGAGATTTTTAAGGTCAGATTTTTTGCAGAGTTCGTATAAACTTTTTTTTTATTCTTTTCATTCATTTTTCATACTCTCTTTAATATAATCGATCACTTCCTGAGCAGAAGTACCTGGTGTGAATATAGCTTTAAATCCTTTTGACTTAAGGAAATCTATATCTTCATCGGGAATAATTCCACCACCAAAAAGTAGAATATCATCCTTTCCATTTTCTTTGAACAGCTCTGCCACTTTGGGAAAGAGAAAATTATGAGCACCGGAAAGAAGGCTGAGTCCGACAATATCAACATCTTCTTGAATAGCAGCATTTACAATTTGTTCAGGGGTCTGCCGGATACCAGTGTATATTACTTCCATTCCTGCATCCCGCAAAGCACGTGCAATATACTTGGCTCCCCGGTCATGTCCATCAAGTCCCGGTTTTGCAATCATAACCCTGATCTTCATTGTTCTCTCCAAATCAGTATCATCAAAAAACATATTTGATACCTCTATCTGCGCGTCAATCTTTTTCTACTCAAAAGGAAGGGTTGACAGTTTTCAAATGTAAGATTATTAATGTAACATGAATAATCATGAAGAGGTGTAAAGATGGGTTCTACGGCAGTTTTAGGATGTGCGTGGGGGGATGAAGCAAAAGCCAAGATTGTAGATGTTCTGGCTAAAGATGCAGATTTTATAATCAGGTTTCAAGGTGGAAATAATGCCGGACATACAATCAAAATTAATGATAAGAAATATGTTTTTCATCTGGTACCTTCCGGTATTTTATATCCAGAAAAGATCTGTATAATCGGAAGTGGCGTGGTGATCGATCCGTTTCAACTTATTGAAGAAATAAATGCTCTTGAATCTGAAGGCATCTCTTTTGAAAATAGGTTATATATCGATCCTCGTACGCAGATAGTTCTTCCTCTTCATATAGAATTGGATGGGAAACAGGAAAACGACAGCGAACAGGTCAAGATCGGCACAACAAAGAAAGGTATTGGTCCTTGTTACTCAGATGCAGTAAGCAGAATTGGCATAAGATTTGGAGATCTTTTCGAAAAAGAATATCTCATTCAAAAAATAAATAACCTTCTTTCATTTCATGGTAGATCATCACATAATTCCGAAGCTTTAGCAGTAAAGCTGATGGAAGCAGGAAAAAAACTTCATCAATACATAAAACAGATTCCGTATCTTCTAAATAAGTTATCCGATAAAAAATTACTTTTTGAAGGCGCTCAGGGTTCACTTCTCGACCTCTATTTCGGTACTTATCCCTTCGTAACTTCTTCGCATACAATAGCTGGCGGAATACCTGTTGGATCTGGCTATTCAAAAAAAATCGACCGGATTGTGGGTGTTTATAAAAGTTATTATACCCGCGTTGGTGAAGGTCCTTTTCCTACTGAACTTTTAGATGAGATAGGAGAACGGATCCGTGTGCAGGGCAACGAATACGGTTCCACTACCGGACGTCCCCGTCGTTGTGGCTGGTTCGATGCTGTAGCCGCTAAATTCACTGCTATGATTAACAATATCGACGAAATAGCTTTGACCTTACTGGATGTTTTGTCGGGCATCGATAAGCTGAAAATATGTACTGGATACAGGATTGATGATCTATTAACCGATGAATTCCCTTACAGTGCAAATACTCTCTATAAAGCAAAACCCGAATATATCGAATTGGACGGTTGGAAAGAAGATATTTCCGATATAAGAGATTATAATAAATTACCAGAAAACGCTAGGCGGTATGTGGCCACGATCGAGGAAATCTTGGAACAGAAAATAAATATAGTTTCGGTGGGTCCAAACCGTAGCCAAACAATATTCAAATAGGCAGTTATAAAAAAATCTTGACATTAAAAAGGGCTATCACAAGGTAGCGCAGCCTTTGTAAGAAGGCGCTATATAAAGAGTTATGTAATAGATAGATGGTGAATTTGGAAGGAGACTTGAATGAAAAGAACTTATCAACCTCATAACAGGAAGAGGAGAAACAAACACGGCTTTCGCTCCAGAATGGCTACTAAAGCCGGACGTAAAGTTCTGGCTCACAGGAGAGCCAAAGGAAGATCGCGTTTAACCGTTAGCGATCAATGAGATTTATAACCTCAAAAAGAGAGTACCAAGGTGTTTACGAAGATAATATAAAATACGAAGGTAATCTCTTTATTGTTTTAAAGAAAAAAATACCTGATGACCTGTTTGCAGTTGGAATTGTAGTAAGTAAAAAAGTAGGAAAAGCTGTTAATCGCAATAAAGTAAAAAGGCGTGTAAAAGCGTTCCTCAGAGAAAATGCCCATCTGCATGAAAGCGGGAAAAAAATTGTAATCATTGCAAAACCTGAAGCCGGAAATGCTGAATGGAAGGAAATTGAAAAAGAGTTAAC